>DFZE01000004.1 GCA_002382065.1 Desulfobacteraceae bacterium UBA4064 | reverse complement strand
CCCTCTTTTAACGAGGTCTGAATTTTAAAATTCTGACAGAAAACGCATTAAAAAGAAAGCCAAGAATCCAGGACAATATATCAATATCGGACCATGGCTTGCATTGTTGACCGGTACCCTATACTATTGTTCCATACCGCACCATTTTCAGCTTCCGATTATGCAATTCTATCGCACCCGCATTGAAAAAGTCTTGATTTCTCGGTGACTGAATGTCAGAAGATAGCCGATGCATTATTATCTACAATTCGGGTTTCTGGTGATGGCGTCTGACCGATTCCGTTCAGTCGCCCCGGATATGACAACCCCTGATATATGACGAGGTCATTCATGATCAATTCAAACAGACTGGCGAACACCTTTCAGTCACTGGTTCAAATCGACAGCGTTTCCCGCAATGAAGCACAAATCTGCCAGGAATTGCAGTCAATTCTCAAATCTCTGGGCGCATCCACCCAGGTCGACAATTCTCAACAGGGCACTGGCAGCAACACCGGCAACCTGGTTGCCCACTTCAATGGCACGGTTCAAACATCCCCCCTGCTGCTGAATGCCCACATGGATACCGTTGAACCCGGTAATGGGGTCAAACCGGTTTTTCAGGACGGTGTCTTCAAAAGCGATGGTGCCACCATCCTGGGAGCGGATGATAAAAGTGCGATTGCCATTCTGCTGGAAGTATTGACCGTCATTCAGGAAAATCAACTCCCCCATGGTCCGCTGGAAGTGGTTCTGACCGTTTGCGAAGAAATTGGTCTTCTGGGCGCCAAACATCTGGACATGAGCCTGATCACCGCCAGGTATGGCTATGCCCTGGATGCCACCGATACCCGGGGCGTCATCACCCGTGCACCAGGCGCCAACAAGCTCGAATTTGTTGTTCATGGAAAAGACGCCCATGCCGGTGCGGCTCCGGACAAGGGCATCAATGCCATATTGCTTGCCGCAAAAGCCATTGCCGCACTGAAACTGGGGCGAATCGACCATGAGACGACCTGTAACATCGGGATTATTCAGGGCGGGATCGCCACCAACATCGTGCCGCCCCGGGTCAGCGTCAAAGGTGAGGTGAGAAGCCATGATCCATTCAAGCTAAAGGATATCACCCGATTTATGACCGCTGCATTTGAAGATGCTGTCAAACACTATATCCCCGTGACAGAAGATGTCGGACGGCCATCACTGGAAACACATATCGAGTCCGATTTTGTAGGCACCCATATTCCGGATGATCATCCGGTTGTTTCCCTGGCCATGAACGCGGCCCGGAATCTGGGGCAGCCCATGGTGACCAAAATCACGGGCGGCGGAGCCGATGCCAATGTGTTTTTCGAACGGGGCATCATGACCGGTGTTCTGGGAACCGGGATGCGGGACATGCACACGGTGCGGGAATCGATAAAATTGTCGGATATGGTGACGGCGGCGGAGCTGCTTCTGGAAATCATTCGATTGCATGCGGGTGGCGAGAAATAAAGGCTGAAGACTGAAGGAGCCGCAGCCGGCATTCAGGCAGAGCAGCCGTCGGACGGTCAGGCGGCCTCTCACTACTCATATCTCAATACTGAATGTATTGTCACGGGAAAGCTTGTAGCAAATACTATGCCTTGACAAAAATTCCGCCGGGTAATACAAAAAGCCATGTCAATCCCCAATCGCGTGATTCTTTTTCTGGCCACCGGATGTCATAGTGGCTATTTTCCGGTGGCATCCGGCACGGCAGGATCTGTGGTTGGACTGTTTCCCGCATTTTTTCTGTCAACCATCAACCCGGGGGCCGCCACGGTTGTCTGCGCCATTTTTATGCTGGCAGCCGTATGGATTGCCGATCAGGCTGAAAAAATCATTCGCAAAAAAGACTCCGGCCTGATCGTCATCGATGAAATTGTCGGCATGATGGTAACCCTTCTGGGGCTTCCATTCACGCTTCCCATGACATTGGCCGGTTTTTTTCTGTTTCGGGTCATGGATATTCTCAAGCCGTTTCCGATCAATTATCTTGAAAGAAAAGTTCCGGGTGGCGCGGGAGTGGTCATCGATGATGTTGCGGCCGGCATATTCTGCAATATCCTGCTCAGAATTGCCTGGATGATATCGCTTTCAAGATAAAGATTTTGGGTGCGTTATCGGTCGGGGATGGCCGAACAATGGCCTATCCCCTCCCTGCCGCCTCCCCAAAATCATTATCTTGAAAGCGATGGTACAGTCTAATGCAAACCGGGCCGGTTTCGGTCCGACAATCAAATCATCAGAGAGGGTTTTCTATCCGTTGAAAGCTGAAAGTATAGTGGATAATCCAATTCAGGCAAAGCCCAAAAGCAGGCTTCGCGAAAATGTCGAAGCCATTGTTGTTGCCGTCATTCTGGCCATGTTTATTCGAACATTTGTGGTTCAGGCATTTAAAATCCCTTCCGGCTCCATGAAAGAAACCCTTCAGATCGGGGATCACATTCTGGTCAACAAGTTTATCTATGGCGTCAAACTCCCATTTCTGCAAACCACCATCATTCCGGTCAAAAATCCCGCGCGGGGTGATATCGTGGTGTTTGAATTTCCCGAAGATCCGGACAAGGATTTTATCAAGCGTGTGGTGGGAGTCGCCGGAGATGTGGTCGAGGTGCGTGACAAACAGGTCTATGTAAACGGGGAACTCCAAACGGATACATTCAGTATTCACACGGATCCCCACACGTTCCCCCCCCGGGTTCAACCCAGGGATTTTCTGGGACCCATAACGGTTCCCATGGACAGTCTGTTTGTCATGGGGGACAACCGGGATCACAGCTATGACAGCCGATACTGGGGGTTTGTCAAGCTCAAGGCTGTCAAGGGGAAAGCTTTCATCATTTACTGGTCATGGGACAAGGACAATTTTTCAATCCGGTTTGGCAGGCTTTTCAATCTCCTGAAATAGAAACATGCCCGCCCATGCTGAACACATGAAATATAGACTTTCAGAAAAATAATTTCGCTGCGTTATCGGTCGGGAATGGCCGAGGGGTTTTTCAAGGCGCCAGCCGCTAAAGGCCTATTCCCTCCCTGCTGCCTTGCGAAATTAATTTTCTGAAAGTCTATAACAACCGGCCAACCATTTCAAACGGTAGGTCCATGCACTTTACCCAAAAAGATATTCTGGATATTGACAGTCTTTCGGTCGAAGAAATCAACCTGATTCTGGACGCAGCCGGAAGCATGAAAGAAATATCCAAACGGCCCGTAAAAAAAGTCCCGACACTGCGGGGCAAAACCATTGTGCTGTATTTTTATGAGCCCAGCACCCGAACCCGGACCTCTTTTGATATTGCCGCCAAACGCCTCAGTGCGGACAGTATTTCCCTGACTGCCAGTGGCAGCAGCATGGTCAAGGGGGAAACCCTTATAGACACGGCCCGGAATCTGGAGGCCATGAGCCCGGATGTCGTCGTTCTTCGCCATTCGTCATCCGGCGCCCCCTACATGCTGTCAAAAATACTTCGGGCGTCGGTTATCAACGCCGGGGACGGAACGCATGCCCATCCAACCCAGGCGCTTCTGGACATGATGACGGTCCGGGAAAAAAAGGGCCCGATTGAAAATCTCAAAATCGCCATCATCGGTGACATTACCCACAGCCGGGTGGCGCGGTCCGACTGTATCGGTTTCACCAAAATGGGCGCGAGGGTCGTGCTGTATGGTCCGCCTACCCTGATTCCGCCAGGTATTGAATCGCTTGGCGTTTCCGTAGCGGCCGGCATGGATGAGGCCCTGGATGGGGCGGATGTCGTCATGATGCTGAGAATTCAGAAAGAACGCCAAAAGGGTTTCTTTTTTCCAACCGAGCGGGAATACGCCAGGGTGTATGGCTTGAATGCCAAAAAGCTGGGCCTTGCCAAACCGGATGCGGTTGTCATGCATCCGGGACCGATCAACCGGGGTCTTGAAATTGCGCCGGATGTGGCGGATGGGCCTCATGCCATTATACTGGACCAGGTAGAAAATGGCGTTGCGGTCCGAATGGCCATATTGTATCTGATTGTCACCGGAGGTAGCCGACATGTGGACACTGATTAAAGGCGGCAGAGTCATTGATCCCGGCCATTTGGACGGTCCAATGGATATTCTGGTTCAGGATGACCGGATATGCCGCATTTTCCCCTGCGGCGCATTACCGGAAGGTCTCGTTCCCCCCCATGCAGACCTGAAAACGATTGATGCAAACGGACTGATTGTCGTTCCCGGTCTCATCGACATGCATGTTCATCTTCGGGAACCGGGCCATGAATACAAGGAAACCATTGCATCCGGTTGCCTTGCGGCGGCGGCCGGCGGTTTTACGGCTGTTTGCGCCATGCCCAACACCCGCCCGGTCAATGACAACAGCCAGGTGACCGGCTTTATCAAGCTTCGTGAGGCCCAGGCAAACGGGGTTCATGTTTACCCGGTCGGTGCGATCAGCAAGGGGCTGAATGGACATGAACTGGCCGAATTCTCGGATATGAAATCCGCCGGTATCGTGGCCGTTACCGATGACGGCCATCCCGTCACCAACAGCCTGCTGATGCGACGGGCCATGGAATATGCCAGGGGATTGGGTCTTGTTGTCATCAGTCACAGTGAAGACGAAAACCTGGCAGTCGGCGGCTGCATGAACGAAGGGCCTATTGCCACGCGAATGGGCCTTGCCGGCATTCCCAATGCAGCGGAAAGCATCATGGTCATGCGGGATATTGCCCTGTGCGAGCTGACCCATGCGCCGGTTCACATTGCCCATGTCAGCACCCGGGAATCTGTTCGGGCCATCCGGCAGGCCAAGGCAGCCGGGATTCCGGTTACCTGTGAGACCGCACCGCATTATTTTACACTGACCGATAATGCCGTCAAAGACTATAATACCCATGCAAAAATGAATCCCCCCCTGCGCACGGCAATGGATGTGGGCAGCATTCTGGAAGGCCTGGCTGACGGAACCATCGATGTCATTGCAACCGATCATGCCCCACATTCACCGGTCGAGAAGGATGTGGAATTTGATCAGGCGGCATTTGGCATCATCGGGCTGGAAACATCCCTTCCACTGGGCCTGGAACTGATTCGAAAAAACATTCTGACACTCCCCGAACTGATTGCCAAAATGTCCACCAATCCGGCCCGTATCCTGGGAATTGAATCCGGAATTGTGGAAGGCGGGCATGCAGACATGACCCTGATCGATCCGCTTGCCTGGTTTGTTGTTGATGCCGGCCACTTCTTTTCCCTGAGCCGGAACACACCCTTTGATCACTGGAACATGATGGGCAGGGCCGTTCTGACCTTGGTCTCGGGAAAACCGGTTTTCAGCATTCTTTCGAACGGTTGACTGCCATGATATCCGATTCTTCTCCACATATTCTGGTTGTGGATGATGAACTGAGCATGCGGGAGCTTCTTGAGCTCATGCTGTGCAAGGAGGGGTATCGGGTCTGTTGCGCCGAAAACGGAAAAAAAGCCCTGTCCCTTCTGGAAAAAAAGTCGTTTGATCTGCTTTTATGCGATATCCGCCTGGGAGATCTGACCGGACTGGATGTTTTGAAAGCCGCAAAAAAACACACGCCGGACATTCCGGTCATCATGATCTCCGCCTATACCACCACTGAACTGGCTGTCGCATCCATGAACGAGGGGGCATATGATTTTGTGCCCAAGCCCTTCAACAATATTGAACTCAAACAGACGATCGCACAGGCTCTGGCCATGAAAAGCATTTCCCGGGAAAAGGAAAAGGAAATCCTGGGAAAAGCGCTCCTGAAAACCCTGCATTTTGGCAAGATCATCGGTGATTCCCCGTCCATGCATAAAATTTATGACATGATCCGCCAGGTGGCCAAAACCACCACCAACATCCTGATCACCGGCGAAAGCGGGACAGGCAAGGAACTGGTGGCGCGCGCCATCCATGATGAAAGCAACCGGAAACAGCATCCCTTTGTCACCATCAATTGCGGCGGCATTCCCGAGACCCTGATGGAAAGCGAGTTGATGGGATACAAAAAAGGGGCGTTCACCGGCGCGATACAGGACAAGAAAGGCCTTTTTGAAATTGCCGACAAAGGCACCATTTTTCTGGATGAAATCGGGGATCTCACGCTCCCCATTCAGGTAAAGCTGCTCAGAATCGTTCAGGAAAAAGTGTTCAAACCGATTGGCGGCAACGATGATGTTCATGTGGATGTCCGGATTGTGTCGGCAACAAACAAGAATCTGGAGGATGAAGTTATTGCCAACCGGTTTCGGGAAGATCTGTTTTACCGCCTGAATGTCATTGAAATACGAATGCCGCCGCTTCGGGAGCGAAAAGAAGACATCCGGCTTCTGGCCCAGCATTTTATCGAGATATACTCAAAAAAAATGGAAAAGGAGATTACCAAGCTGAGTTCCTATGCCGTTGATCTTCTGAACCGCTATGATTTTCCGGGAAATATCCGTGAGCTGGAAAATCTGATTGAACGGAGTGTGGCCCTGTCAAACACCAATATCATTCTGCCCGAAAGTCTGGCCATTTCGACTCACAAGCAGATCCACAAACGCAGATGGATTGAGGGCATCAAGAGAAGGCGATTTGATCTGGAAGATGTTGAAAACGGGGTGACACTGGATGCCATTCTGGAAGAAATCGAAAAAGCCTATATCGAAAAAGCCCTGATTGTTGGCAGGGGTGACAAACTGCGCGCCGCAGAACTGCTGCAGATCAACCTCCGGTCCCTTCGCTACCGGCTGGATAAACTCGGATTAAAAAAATAGGAAACGACCCGGGTTCACATGCGATGGCACAGACACCAGACTGCGATGCGTACACAGTGTTTGAACGAAAACGCCTGTTCAGACAAAATTCGAATATNNTTGTTTCGGATTTCGCGCTTCGAATTTCGAATTTTAAGATACAGAGAAAGGGTTTCCGTTCAGGCAATACATACATACCGGAAAAACACATGCTGATTCATGATGATATCTATACATGGCAGGGATGGGGGGGGGAAATGCGGCTGGGCAGCGGAAAATGCCGGCTTCGCATTTATGATCTCAAAAAGGGCAAAACCGGTGGACCATCTTTTATAAAACCGGTCATTGTGGTGATAACCGATGTTGAGGACAGCAAGATGTCCATCAGGAGTTGCACCAGTCATATTGCCACCCGGGTCGTGAGTGATTTCAATCTGGATCCGTCCAGAATGATGTGGCTGGAATATTATCCGGCAAGCCGGTATGGTGAAAAGGGGCGGCATGTCATTCCGGAAAGGCTGGAATCGGTTGAATTTGAATGGCAGGAAATGATGGCGATAAAACCGACATGGCGGCCGGTTCGTCCGCCGTTGCTGGATATGGTCTATGAGATGATGGGGGTTCCGGCTACAGATTCAGGGCCTTGATCCCTTCCAGTGAAATTTCGCCATCGGAGTTGAAGGCGATCATGGATGGTTTGAGAAATCCGCCTTCCAGAAAAAGTTTGCCCTTAATTTTATAGCTGATTTTGTTTTTGCTTTTCATTTCCCGGACACACTGGGCGATATCATCAATGGATGAATAGACGGTCATGGGGATGACGGCGGTTTCTAAAGAAGGGATATGCGTTGGCGTATTGGAAACACCGGTTGCCAGACGGGTTTGATCCAGATTCAGTTCACAGTCGATCCCCTTGATATCAAATGCCCGATCATTGACATTGAATACCCGCATTTCAATACGCAGAACCGCTTCAAACAGATTGATATCCTCAATCTTGATCTTTGAAACCGTGACACGGGGTGATTCAACATTTTTACCCGTCAGGGAACAGGATGGTATAAAAAAGAGAATCGCTGCCATGCCGAGGAGAGCAAAACAGTGCTTTTTGGCCTTCCGCATGGATAAATCCTTTATAACAGGTTGATATATAGAATAATATCGATAAATTATCGACAGAAGTCACTCGGGATAAACCGGAACGGCTGTAGAATAGAAATGTTTTGAGACAAAGTCAATGACAAAACAGTCAATAGCGGATGAATATAGCTTTTCAGATAATTATTTCGCAAGGCAACAGGGAGGGAATATGCCTTTGTTCGGCCATTCCCGACCGATAACGCTGCGAAATTATTTTTCTGAAAAGCTATATGTGGTTGATCATGAAATCGGCAACCAAATCCATCACCAGCATCCCCTCGCGGTTCAGCCGGAATCGGACCCCATCCCACAGAACCCGGTTTTTCATGAACGGATGCGTGAGGGCGATATCGATAACCGGCATCAAACTGCGTTGAAACCGACCTTCAAATTCGCTGATGGATATGCCGTCGGTTGTCCTCAGTCCCAGAAATATTGCTTCCATCATTTGCTGTTCGGGTGTCAGCATTTCGCTTCCTTCCACCGGAATCCGTCCGGATGAAACGGATTCCAGATACGGTTTCAGGTGACGATGGTTCCATCGCCGCTCCGGCAAATCATATGAATGGGCCGATGGCCCCAAGCCCAGCCAGGGGTCTGACCGCCAATATTTCTGGTTGTGTCTGGAACGCCAGTACCCCGGATCAACCGGATGTCTGCGTGCAAAATTGGATATCTCGTATTGCTCATATCCGTTTGCTTCCAGAAATTCGACAACACTCAGGTATTGATCCGCCACGTCATCCTCCGGCGCCATCCGGAATTCCCCCTGCTTTCTGGCATCATCCAGGGGTGTTCCCGGTTCGCAGCTCAGCATATAACAGGATACATGTTCGGGTTCAAATGACACGGCCCGCCGAAGATCGGCCAGCAGGTCTGCCCGGGTCTGGCCCGGAAGCCCGTAAATGAGATCCATGCCGATGTTGCGGAAGCCGGCATTTCTGGCATATTGAATCGCGTGTGTGGCATCATCGGATGAATGAATCCGGCCCAGGAATTTCAGATATCTGTCCTGAAAAGATTGAATACCGATCTGAAGACGGTTGATTCCCATTGACCGATAATCCCGGCATTTTTTCAGACTGAGGGTTCCGGGATTGGCTTCCAGTGTGATTTCGGATTCGGTGGCCAGGGGAAAGCGCCTGAAGGCGGCTTCCAGAATGCCTGATATCTGACCGGAGTCGAGTATGGACGGGGTTCCGCCACCCATGTAAATCGTGTCAAACGGGGTTGGTAACGCGCCAACCAGGCCCATTTCCTGTTTGAGGGCCGCACAGAAACGTTCCCGAAGAGCCAGATCCGTAATGGAATAAAAATCGCAGTACCGGCATTTGTTGATACAGAACGGGATATGAATATAGAGTCCGGGCGCCATGATGGGTGCATATTAGTCGCTCTCTGATCCGGAATCAACCACAGGATACCGGATCTATGAGATAAGACTGAAGACAGAAGGCTGAAGACCGAAGGTGCCGCTTAGCGCATTCATGCAGAGCAGCCGTCCGACTTTCAGGCGGTCTCTCTATACTCAGCTCTCACCATTCAATACTGAATGTATTTTTCCGGTAACCGGATCATTCAGTCTGCCAAAAATAGCTTGACATGGAAAAGAAACTTTTTTAAACAGGACATATATTATCTTATTTATCCTGTTTGTATGATTGATACGCCCAAACATTGAAAGGGTCTGACCATGCGTCTGTCCAGGGCTGGTGAATATGCAGTCAGATGTATTCTGTATCTTTCCCAACAGGGACAGGGGGTTCTGGTGACGCGCAAGGCTGTCGCGGACGACATGGATATTCCCCACCAGTTTTTAAGCAAGATTGCCCAGCAACTGGCGCGGGCCGGCCTCATTGAAATCGTTCAGGGGGCCAGGGGCGGATTCCGGCTGGCCCTGCCGCCCGATCAGATTTCGCTTCTGGATGCCCTGGAAGCCGTGATCGGGGAAATCTATCTCAATGACTGTATTCTTCGGCCAGACTCCTGCCACAGAAGCCCCCACTGTACGGTTCATCAGGTCTGGCAAACCGCGGTGCATGATCTTCGACAAACCCTCAAATCCGCACGATTTTCCGATTTGATTCAAAATACCTGTCAATCCGCCGATCACCCAAAACAGAAAGGAGACTGAAAATGGACGTGGTTTTACTTTCCCGGTTGCAGTTTGCCGCAGCCACAATGTTCCACTTCTTGTTTGTACCGTTGACGCTCGGGCTTTCCATCCTGGTGGCCTGGATGGAAACACGATATGTCAAGACCCGTGATACCAGCTATCTGCAGATGACCCGCTTCTGGGGAAAGATTTTTTTGATCAATTTTGCCCTTGGCATTGTCACAGGCATCACGCTGGAATTTCAGTTTGGCACCAACTGGTCCAGATATTCGGCATATATGGGGGATATCTTTGGATCGCTATTGGCCATCGAAGCCACCGCCGCCTTTTTTCTGGAATCCACGCTCATTGGCGTCTGGGTGTTCGGGTGGAAAAAACTTTCGGCCAAAGCCCATGCCACGGTCATGTGGCTGATTGCCTTTGCATCCTCTTTGTCGGCGATATGGATTCTGACGGCAAATGCCTGGATGCAGCATCCGGTCGGATATACCATTCGGGACGGCCGGGCAGAGCTGACTGATTTTGCTGCGGTCATTTTCCAGAAATTTGCCATTCTGGAATTCTTTCATACGGTCAGCGGTGCGTATATCCTGAGTGCATTCTTTGTGATGGGCATCAGTGCGTGGTATCTTCTGAAAGACCGGCATACGGCATTGTTTACCCAGTCTTTTCGGTTGGCGCTGGTGTTCGGATTCATTTTTTCCATTTTCATCATTGTCGAGGGGGATCTGCATGCGGTGGATCTGGCGGAAAAACAGCCGACCAAACTGGCTGCGATGGAATCCCACTGGGATACCCAGACCCATGCCCCCCTGTATCTGTTTACATGGCCGGACCCGGAAACGGAGACCAATGCAATCGAGATTGGCAAGATTCCCGGACTCCTCAGTTTTCTGACGTTTCGGGATACGGCTGCAGAAGTCCGCGGACTGAAAGATTTTCCCAAAGATGAACGCCCGCCGGTGTTGCTGACATCCCTTGCATTCAAAGGCATGATCGGATTGTCCATGTATTTTGCACTCATGACCGGCATCGGGCTTGTTCTGCGAAACAAGTTGCAGAAACACCCCTGGTATCTGAAACTGATGTTTTTTTCCATTCCCCTTCCCTATATAGCCAATCAACTGGGCTGGATCGTTGCAGAAGTGGGCCGGCAGCCCTGGATTGTGTATGGACTGTTGAAAACCTCGGACGCCGTGTCGCCCGTGGCCTCTTCCCAGGTTCTGACGACGCTGATCGCATTCATCCTGGTGTATGGACTGCTGGGAGCTGTGGGGCTGTATCTGATTGTTCAGCATGTTAAAAAGGGACCGTCCGAAGCCGCCGCCTGATGACACGCCGTGCAACGGAACATCTTGGACTGATTTCATTAATCATCTGAATATACCTGACTGAATACAAGGGGGTTATATGGACTTGCAGACGACCTGGTTTTTGTTATGGGGACTGTTATGGGCTATTTTTTTTATCACGGACGGATTTGATTTTGGCGTTGGAACCCTGCTGCCGTTTCTGGGTAAAACCGATTCGGACAGACGGATGATGCTCAACTCGGTCGGCCCGTTGTGGGATGGCAACGAGGTGTGGCTGATTACCGCGGGTGGTGTGACATTCGCCGCATTTCCCACGGTGTATGCGGTGATGTTTTCATCGCTTTATTCGGCGCTGATGCTGATCCTGTTTGCACTGATCCTTCGGGGTGTCTCGTTTGAATTCCGCAGCAAGGTGGAATCACCGCTATGGCGGAAAATCTGGGATGGATGCAATTTCCTGGGCAGTGCGATCCCGGCGCTTCTCTTCGGCGTGGCATTTGCCAACATTTTCAAGGGGATTCCGATTGATGGAAATGGCGTCTATCAGGGCAACCTCTTTACCCTGCTCAATCCGTACGGTCTATTGGGCGGGCTTCTGTTTTTGCTGATGTTTGTGCAGCATGGCGCCCTGTGGCTGGGCATCAAAACCGGCAATGGTCTTCAGGAAAAGGCCCGGCGGACCGTGTTCCGGGTATGGCCGGCCCTTGTGGTCACGGCGGTTGCGTTTCTGGCGGCGTCCTGGTATTCCACGTCTCTGTATGACAATTACCTGAAGCATCCGTCCCTGTTTATTGTGATTCTACTGACGGTTGCCGCCCTGTTTGCCGTACCGGTATTTCTGAAAAAGTCCGCCTGGTTTTTTTCCTGGCTGGCATCCGCCGGTTTTATTGCCGGCGCCACATTTTTCGGAATTATCGGGCTCTATCCCAACCTGTTTCCGTCCAGTATCGATCCGGCATACAGCCTGACCGCATTCAACGCATCTTCCAGCCCCCTGACCCTCACCATCATGCTGGTGGTCGTGGTCATTTTCATTCCGATCGTGATTGGATATCAGGTCTGGGCATACCGGATGTTTTCATACCGCATGACGCTTGATGATCTGGATTATGAAGAAGCGTATTGATTGATTTTTAATCCCTATCGTAAAAAGGCATGCCCCATGTCCTGTCAGGCTGGTGCCAAAATGACATGGGGAATGCCAATGGTTTCCGAATGCCTTAACCGGCCTCTGTCCGCCGTTTCTCCTCATCCCGGATTTCCCGGCGGAGCAGTTTGCCCACCTTTGATTTGGGCAGCATGTCCCGGATCTCACTGAATCCATTCAGGGCCAGGAGGATGAGATACCCCTCGAACCAGGCATTGGGCAGGGGATCCAGGCCGCTGATGCCCTCGGTTCCACCAAAAATCTTGGTGGCCTCAATCACCCGGACCAGCATCAGGGGGATAATCAGGGTGACCATGGAAAAATACACTCCCCGAAGACGCAGAACCGGCAGCAGAAACAGGGTGCCGATCAGACCGCCAAAAACAGCCGCCAGCGGAATGGTCAGAAGGGGGGGGAATTCCCATGTAATGGTTCATGATGCCGGCGCAGTAGGCCCCGATGCCAAAAAACAGGGACTGTCCCAGGGAAATCATGCCGGTCTGGGCCAGAATGTCCCAGGAAATGGCCAGAATGGCAAAGCAGGCGACAGACAGCAGCACCTTTTGCCAGTACACGTTCAAAATCAGGGGAAGCACCAGACAGATCACCACCGGAAGAACCCGGGGGCCGGCCAGATACAGCATTTACCGCCAGGAGTACAGGGCAAAGATGTCCTGTGACTTGGCCTTTATCCCCCGGTCGATTCGCTCTTTTCGTGTTTTCACCGGGCTAAATCCTTTCTTCCAGTTCTTTCTGTTTGCCGAAAATGCAGGACGGTTTGATGATCAGAACAATCAAAAGCGCTGCCAGACTGACGATCATGGTCCAGTGGGAGCCGATATACGAATCGGTGAAGTGCTCCGCAAAACCGATCATCACACTGGCGATGATGACCCCGCCGCTGCTGCCCAGCCCCCCGATGATACAAACCGCCAGCGCCTTGATCAGGACATCGTACCCTTCTTCCGGAGAAATGCTCCCCAGGGGCACGATAACCGTTGCGGATATGGCGGCAAGACCCGCTCCAAAGGACACGGCCAGAAGCGCAATGCGGTCCGGGTCCATGCCGAATGTCAGGGCGGTCCGCTCATCCTGGGCAATTCCCCGGAATGCCGGGCCCAGATGGGTATGATGGGTAAACAGCCAGAGCCCGGCGATCATACCCACCGCAATGACCACAATCAGAATCCGCTGAAGATCCACAAACGTGCCTCCGATCATGTAACTGGCGTCATGAAAGACCGGCAGGGTATATTCAAACCCCCACAAACCCGAAATACCGGAACAGCTCCAGAATGGCCAGACCGATCCCGAAGGTGGCAATGACCTCGGAGAGGGTCTGGCCCTTGATGCGGATGATGACTAAACGATACATCAGTGCGCCGCACAGGGTGGTCAGGCCAATGGAAATCAGCACCGCCAGCGGATTCTGTTTTATTTGATACACACTTTTCTGACCTGCATCAAGGTGGTGTGGCCCTCGAAGACTTTCTGGATGCCATCCTGTTTGAGTGTTGTCATACCGTCTTCAATGGCCTGATTGCGGATTTCCTCCATCCGGGCCTGGGTCTGAATCAGTTTTTTGACTGAATCCGTTCCCATCAGAAGCTCGTGAATTCCCATTCGTCCCCGATAGCCCGTGTTATTGCAGGCATCACATCCGTCAGGCTTGTATAATTTCAAATCCGGACTGTAGGGTATGTTCAGATTTTTGATAAAACTTTGGGCATCATATTCCCGAACCAGCTCATCATATTCCTCGCGGGAGGCGCTGTAGCTTTTCTTGCAATCCTTGCACAGCGTCGCAACCAGGCGCTGAGCCAGAATGCATAAAATGGCATCCGCAAAATTGAAGGGGTCCATTCCCATATCCAGAAGCCGGGTAATGCTTTCCGGCGCACTGTTGGTATGGAGTGTTGAAAACACCAGATGCCCGGTCAACGAGGCTTCAATACCAATCCGGGTTGTTTCCTTGTCCCGCATTTCACCAACCATGATGACATCCGGATCGGCGCGCAAAAACGCGCGCATGGCGGTTGGAAAATCAAATCCGATACGGGGTTGAACCTGGACCTGACGCAGTCCTCTCTGGGTGATTTCGACCGGATCCTCAGCCGTCCAGATTTTGGTTTCCACCTTGTTGATATACCCCAGTGCGGAATGAAGTGTGGTTGTTTTTCCTGAACCGGTTGGTCCGCATACAAAAATTATCCCATACGGCTTGCTGATCGCACTGATAAACCGGTCATAATTCTTTTGCGCAAACCCCATTTTATTCAATGGTAACGGCTCTCCGGCAGCCAGAATACGCATGACCACATCCTCAAGTCCACCTTGGGTGGGAACGGTTGCAACCCGAAGTTCGATATCCTTTCCACCATATTTCTTGAATTTGATTTTTCCGTCCTGGGGCTTGCGCCTTTCCGCAATGTCCAGCTCGGCCATGATTTTAATTCGGGATACAATGGCATTGCGATAATTCCAGGGGATGGTCTGATAGGTAAAGCAGCTTCCATCCACCCGGAACCGGACCACGGCATTTTCCTTTCCCGGATACGGCTCAAAATGGATATCGGACGCCTTTCTGACATAAGCATCCAGAATAATTTTGTTGACCAGTTGCACAACCGCGCTGTCTTCCTCCCCCATTCCGGATTCCGTGTCATCGATCTCCTGTTCTTCAGCCTGAAGTCGGGAGAGGATTTCATCAATACCGGCCTGTTCTTTTTCATCATGCGTAAACAGCTTGATAAAATTGATGATATCTTCTTCCAGCGCCACCTGGAACTGAACGGGTTCCTGCTTGAAAATGGATTTGATGCGATCAATTTTTTCAATATCCAGCGGATTATCAATCGCAATAACGATACTGCCGTTTTCTGATTTGAGGGGAACCCAGATGTTGCTGCGCATAAATGCCGGCTTGACACGGCAGATCAGATCCCCCGGGATGGGTGTGTTGGGAGTGTATTCGACAAAAGGAACGCGGTAAAACTGACTGAGAGACTGACCAATCTGCTTTTTGGGGATTTTGAGTTGCCGGATCAAAATCGACTCAATCGATTCTTTTCGCTGCCGGGCCTCCAGAACGGTTTTTTCCAGTTCTTTGAGGGTAATCAGATTCTGGTCCAGAAGATAATCGAATTTTGACGGACGCCCAATCGACATGCGCTTCTGGTTATAGATGGCAATTCCCAGAATTCCGGCAAGCTCCTGAATCGAACGTTCGTCCATCGCAGAAAAGGGTTGATTATTGTTTCGATTAATCAACTGAATCACGCCCAGCAGATATTTTTGATGACCGATGGGACAGGTCAAAACCTGCCGGGTGACAAAACCGGTTTTCTGATCCCAGCTTTTATCAAATTTCAGGGTTGGATCGATGGCCGTCAGTTCCGCATCATCATAACAGTTTCGAATATTGACAATACGCTGACGAAACGCCGTGAATCCGGCGATACTGCCTGCTGAAATCGGAATGCGGATTTCGGCGATCTCATTACCGGATTTGAAGCGCGAGACCAGCTCCTTCCGTCTTCCGTCAACAACATAGATGGTAATCCGCTCTGCATCAAACAGCTTGATGATTTCGTCTTTCAGATTAACCAGGATTTCATCCAGATTTGCAGCCGCATTGATACGATTGCCAATTTCCTGAAGCTTTCTGCGATAGATGACTTCAGACTGGAGACTTTGAATGCTGGCCGGGGTCGGGTTGCTTTCTGGAAATAATGGCATAACTCTCGCTTATCATATTTGAATTACCACTTTTTCATATTTCCAACGATTTTTTTCAAGCCGCCTGCAATCAGTAAAACGCCAATCAAATAAAAGCAGAAATAAATAAATGGTATAATGGATGAAAACTGGGGTATTGACCTGATCTGCGGCATGACCTCGGGGATTCTGAAAAATACACCGACTCCCGCCAGGGTCAGCAGCACCCCCCAAATCAGGTGAAAGGTCGTCCGGTTGTTGGGCATGTTTTTCCTCTATTTTGTCACTGGAAAACGCCATCGATGGATTGTCTGCACTCCGGGCACTGCCCATCGGTGATCCGGTTATGAAAAACAGTAAATCCCCTCCGCTCGATCAACAGACTGCCACAGGACCAGCAGAATGTGTTTTCGCTGTTTTCTCCAAAAACATTTCCCACATAGACATATCTCAGTCCGGCTGCCAATCCGATATCCCGGGCCATTTTCAGTGAATCGATGGGGGTTACCGCCCTGTCCAGCATCCGATAACTCGGGTGAAACCGGCTGATGTGCCAGGGGACCTCCTTTCCGACCTTGTTGACGAGAAAATCGGCCAGTTCCCGAAGCTCGCCGGGATCATCATTCAATCCCGGAATCAGCAGCGTCGTAACTTCCAGCCAGATCCCCATATCATGCATACGGACCAGTGTTTCCTTGACCGGCGCCAGTTTGGCCCCGCATATATCCTTGTAAAAAGCAGATCGAAATGCTTTCAGATCAACATTGGCGGCATCCAGAAATGGCCGGATGGTATTCAATGTTTCTTCGGTCATATAGCCGTTGGTGACATAAATATTGCGGATTCCGCTGGCATGCGCAATTTTCATGACATCCAGCGCAAATTCCGCAAAAACCGTCGGCTCCGTATAGGTATAAGCAATCGTTTGACATTTTGATTCAACCGCTTTTCTGACCACGGATTCGGCGGACACATTTTCTCCCGGTAGTGGTCCGGAATAATTTTTTGGGAACTGTGCAATTTCTGAATTTTGACAAAACTGACATCGGAAATTACATCCGACGGTTGCAATGGAATAGGAACGGGAACCCGGAAGAAAATGAAACAGCGGTTTTTTTTCGATGGGATCCATGTGCTCTGCGATCAGTTTTCCATAAACCAGTGTCATCAGCTTTTCATGCTGATTTTCACGAACCCCACAGATGCCCCGCTTGCCTTCCGGAATGACGCATCGATGCGCGCAAAGTGCGCATTTTACAACATTATTTGACATAGTTTGATACAGAATGGCTTCCATGTTGCACCTCCGGTTACAATGAATCCCCCATATCATCCCCCATAAATAACACTTGTTTTTTATTCCCCCATTTCCGTCCCCAGATAATCGGATAATCTTCTTTCATATCCGGACAATACATCTGCTTATCTCTCATATTTCATCCAATCACGCCTAAAAACCAAAAATCCTTATCCAGACAGGTTAAAAACACAATAACACAGCCATCTGCCCAAGAAGGATGTTTAAAGCAATGGTCTGTGTGTCGTTAAGGGCCTGATATCCAAATATCGATACTGCCAGCGGTGCGCCAATTGATCGGGAGAAAGCATGCCATTCTTTCCGCCAATCCAAAGAATGGCTTCAGAAAATATTTACATATGACAAGTTATCACACTGGCAGTTTGTGTCAATGGGGATTAAAAACGACATCAGGCATGGGTGAACTGGATGCAGATTTTCATCCGACTATGCGGCCGAACTCAGCCAGGTGAAAGTCATGAAGACAGATCGTCACCCATAAGGCCCCTACCCTGAAAAGCTCTCTGTGTTGATCTGTCAAACCGGTGGCGTCAATCCGTGTTGCCTGATCAATGCCTGGGTGATCAACTCCCCGGCCATGCCCCGGGATTTCAGCCAGTCATTTAACCATGCCGGAATTCTGACGCCATTCAGCTTAACCCGCTTTTCGCTGTCAGATACAACCCGGGTTCCCGTTTTTCTCCCGGCTCCAGGTCGCTTGCCGCCTTTACCGGGTTTCCGGACTGGTTCATCAGTTTGCGCCTGGTCAGGTTCCACTGGCATCCGGTCAACCAGGTTCTCCAGGGCAGCAATCTTTTCAGCCGCATCTTTCCGGAAAATGGCCACAACAAACACCTGGCCAAAACGGTCAACCAGATATTCACCCCACTCCTTATCGGTCATTTGCCCAGGGTGAGCATGCCGGTCCATGTAAATGATTTCATCCTTGGCCAACTGGAACATTTGACGATCAAATTCATCTTTTGGCAACCCGGCCAGTTTCCGGATTTCAGGTATCAAGACCGGGACTTGGTTTAATCCCATTGGTTCGATCTGCATCATGACATCAACTATTCGTTTCATGGCATCCCTCTTTTGATTAGTTGTAACCCCATTTGATTTCAAAATACATATCTTATGATTATTTGTCAACCCATTTAATCAATATAAAATATGTTTCGGATATGGGGCCATCATGAGAGCGTTTTTAAGGGGCTTGAACCTTTTCTGACGTTATAAATTATGAAATGACTGGTAAGGTCCGGCTTCTGTCATGGTTAACAGTTTGCACCGGCATCCCGAATCTGATCCCACACAAAACTCCGCTGGGCCAGAAATCCAAGTGACCACGGCAGTCTCCCGGCTTTCTTTTTCATTTCTTCTGCACGCTGAAAATAAGGCTTTCTGTCGTCATCGGACATTTTTTCCCATGCGTCATATGCCGCCAACTGTCGCTGATATTCTGCATCAGAAATTATCCGGGTGTCGGAGGTTACTGTGGTAACCGGCTTTGCATCCGGTTTGATCACCTGATCACACTTGGGGACAGTTCCCTTGCCCATTGCCAAAAGGTATCCAACCGGGTTTTTGACATCGGCCAGTTTGCCGGATTGTTTCCGGGTCAGCATGGCATGGACAGCGTTCATATCGGCCCCTGGTGGCAGCTTTGCCCCAAAAGTCCATTCCCACGCAGCGGCAGCTTGCTGTTTATTCAAATCAAAAGCAGTAGCTTTATTACTCGCGGGAGAATATACCCCTTCCTCCGGGGTGGCACTGGTCTTCCCTCCGATGGAAACCCATTGCCCGCCTATGAGAATGGCCACGCCGTTAATGGCCGGAATGTTGCCATTTGCGGAAATGGCATCGTTGCCAAACAGGGGAACATGGCGGGATATGGCAACAGGCTTTTCCGCATGTGGCATATCATTGCCTGGAGTGGTCATTCCGGCATGGCCATTGATGGGCATGTTGCCAGCCAGGGCAGGTGCAGGGGTTCCGTCAATGGCACCCTGCCCTGGTGTGGTAGTCGATGGATCGACAGCGGTTCTTGATTGAACCGGATCGGCCGGTACGTCATTCGAATTGTGAATGATCGGCTGAACAATGAAACCCGGGATATGATACCGCCGCTTTCCATCCGGTCCACATGTCACAGACAGAAGGCCTGCACCGGTCAATGCCTTGATTGACCGGCAGACATGGGGTTTTGAAATACTGGTGGCTTTGTGAAAATCCGCCAATGTCAAAATCTCCCCGGGCCTTGATACGACCACCAGCAGACACCGGATTTGTTCGGAGTGTAGCCGGCGCCTGGTCAGGATATCCAGAAGACCCACATCGATCTCAATTGTTTTTCCCACAGTCACCTCCTGCCGGGTAACAGGCAAAACTCATGAGGACGGACAACACGGTTACAGGTAACCGGTTGAATGTGAACATCAGGTGTAGGGCCCGGAGCTGAAGCCATTGCAAGGAGAATCTGCAATTGTCATGAATCAGATGGATGGATGTCATGGCTATCCCTCCTTTCACTGGCTGTTTGAAGGTTTTCTACAACCTGGTCCAGTATCCAGGAAACCGCGCCAGCAACATTGATGGTTATCTCTTCCGAAGACAAATTCATCAGACCGCCGGACACAAATTTCAAAACCTCTGCCATCGACAGAACCTCGAAGGGCAGGCCAAATGAATCGGAACGGGTTTGGTCAGAATGATCGTTCATGGCTGCCCCCCTTTCCGGTGGTCGTGTAACCGAAGCCGTCTTCCTTCCGGATCGATTCTGCAGTTGGATGTCTTGGTGCGCTTGATAGGACGGTTATTTTTATCGTAGAAAGTCTCTTCGCCTGTTAAAGGATTCCGAAAAAACATAGCTGTAGTGGCTGTTTTGGGAGGTAGTTTGGATATGGCCTCTTTTTTGATCAACTCCAGCTCATGGATAAACTTTGTAGCCAGGTTGATAATGGCTTGAATTTCGGTGGTGGTTTCTGGTGTCATTTTCGCCACATTTTGCTTCATGATTCACCTCCCTTGCCCAGCTTGATCCCGTTTTTTTTCAGGATGGCCCGGGCATACAGGGCCAGATCGATGAAGGGCCAGAACCAGATATCAGGACAGTCATAAACCTCGAAAAAGACCTTGAACCGGTCAAGAGATTTCTGCATGTCCTTTGATCTGGCTTTGGGATGCTTCTTCAGCTTGGGTTCTCCATGAATCAGTGTGGCAACAAATGCTACTACGGTTGTCAAAAGGTCATTTGTTGTGCTGCTGTGGTGGTCAATTCTTTTGATGATTGAGGATAGGCTGTCTTCTGCAAACGGGTTTTCCTGAAAGTATGGTTTATCCCTTTCTGAGCTATGATAAACCTTCAGCTTGAACAACTCGGTACGGTCGGAACACATTTTCTGAAATACATCTATGGCCGCTTGAACGTCATGCAGGGAATATAATTTTGTTTTGTGATCCTGTTCCTGGGATGCATGGATATGGATGTTTTCATGTCTTACAGCGAACATGATAACGTCGATCGCTCGCCGCATATCGCTGGGAGACAGGGGCTTGTTGATATCCGGCTGCCAAGTTCCTGACGTATTCCATGCTTCCTGTGATTGGGTTTCAGGCGGTGTTTCTGGTGCGGGTGGTTCGGTGGGGCTTATTGATTTTGACATTTCTATACCCTCCAAAAAAAGAAGTGGGAAGAGTTGTCACGGTCCAATAAGAGACCGCCCCATGCCTCGCGACATGGGGACTCTTCCCACACTGTAAATGCAAATGTGAATACAAATAAAAAAAGGCCATCTTTCGGGCACCCCTTTCCGCTTATTGATAAATTTTGACGGGTTTATCTTTCCATTATTTTTCCATGGAAATCAAGAGAAAAATGATGGGGATATGGTAGGGGTGTCAAAATTTATAACCGGGTCATGGGGATGGAGTGGAGATCAGGGGACAGATTAAGCGTGTACGAAGCTGTTGGAATGCTGGTGATGCAACCTGGTCGGTGGCGTGAATCGTACCATTCAGCGTTATTTCTTGTCTGAACGGCCCATAATAAAAACGGAAACCAGTCCAATAACACCAGATGAACCGATCAGCGCACCAGCCAGCTGAGCGCCGTTTATGGCGCAGTAGGTTCCGGCCCCAATGGAAAAGATTCCGATCGAAAATCCGAAAATCTGACCCATATGAATTTCAATATGCTGGTGCCTCAAACTATAGATTTCAGCGTCCAAAGACATGCGTTCCTTATTTTGCCTGTTCTGGGACTCTGATTCAACCATTGCCATAATCCGTTCTGCAAAACCGGGATTGACGCGGTTGTATTCTTCAAGAATAGCCGGATCAGGAAATGGGCTTGCACGAAATTCAATACGTTGTTGTGTAACAGAAACGTTTGATCTGTTTTTACTGGTCGCTTCCGGAATATCTTTTTTCACGTTTGATTACTCCATGAAAGTCTTGACCAATTTTAATCCAGTCTCCGCGAATGGCATCATCGATACTCAGCCGATCTTTATTTTTGAGATAAGATATTTTTCTGATTCTGGATACGGAAGGAAACAACGACATCACCGTTCCCATGCCGGCCAGTATGTTTTGAATCGTCTGGGTCATCATGTCACCTTTATGTTTTCCTTGATTGATTACATTTTCAAATTTATCACATGGGCTTGATGTGTCAAGATCATTCGTTCCGGAAGACACAAGGCCGTCATGGCCGGTGTCAACCAGGTCGCCCTGGTTGAACTGGCCGGATGCATCTTTTAAACCGGATATTTGTTTTGAGTATCCTCTTACACCAGCTTATCCGTTGGACAGTCTTCAAGAATTTTCAGACCGTTTCCCTCAACTATCTGCCGTTGCAGACTGGTCAGATGGTTTCCCATTTCCAGAATGTGTGCGTGTTGTTGGGTGACCACATCTTTGACCGTTTTCAACCGTACTTTCAGTTGGTTCACCCTTGCCGCAAGCTCCATCACTGTTTTCTCAAGCCGTTCGTTTTCCATAGGTATCTCCCTAAATTCCAAGTAAAAATTCAGATGCTTCTTCTGTGACTCGTGTTTGAACTTTTTCAATGATTTTCCACATGAACGCTTCAACATCAGGTTCCAGTCCGTCTGAGCTGATAGTAATTAGTGCCTGACCGAAAAGCTA
>DFZE01000170.1:38356-39479 GCA_002382065.1 Desulfobacteraceae bacterium UBA4064 | reverse complement strand
ATATCTGTCAATACAATGGGTTGAATTTTTTGTTTGGGTCATTGTTTCGGATTTCGTGCTTCGGATTTCGAATTTTATGATACAGAAAAAAGGTTTCCGTTCAGACACTAAATACATGGACGGTTCACAAATATGTAATGACGTGAGGAGACGTAACTGCCTTATGAACGATGCCCGTAAACCGAACGAATCATCTTCCGAGATATTGGTCCAGTCCGTGAATGATGGTGTTGAAGTACAAGACGAATTGTCAGCAGCCGATGCTCCCCCGAACAACAATGCCCCCGAGACACCCGAAGAGCGGTGCCAGGCTGCCGAAGCAGAGGCCAGGCAGAACTATGAGCGGTTGCTGAGGGTTTCGGCAGAATTTGAGAATTATAAAAAACGGTCATTGCGGGATATGGAAGAATACCGGAAATATGCCAATGAAGCCATTCTGACGGAATTGCTTTCCGTGATCGACAATCTCGAGCGGGCGCTCGATTCCGGAAAATCCGCCAAAGCATCTGATAACTGCCTGGTTGACGGTGTCGATCTGACACTGAAAGAGCTATTGAAAATTCTTGATCGGTTTAACGTCAAGCAGATCGAAGCAATGGAAAAACCGTTTGATCCCAATTTTCATCAGGCCGTCATGAAAGAAAGCACTGCGAATTATCCCGAAAACACGGTTATTCGAGAATTCCAGAAAGGGTATCTGCTTCATGACCGGTTGATCAGACCTTCCATGGTGGTTGTTTCAACAGCCGGTTAAACCGGTTTAACCCTGAATATAAAAAAACAAGAGACGGTTCGTTTTCCGGCTCTTCCATATACAATAACAAGGAGGAATACCAATGGGTAAGATAATCGGCATTGACCTTGGCACAACCAATTCATGTGTTGCAATCATGGAAGGTGGAGAAGCCAAAGTCATCACCAATG
The DNA here is from genome assembly GCA_002382065.1 of Desulfobacteraceae bacterium UBA4064. GTDB lineage: Bacteria > Desulfobacterota > Desulfobacteria > Desulfobacterales > Desulfatirhabdiaceae > UBA4064. Next base: position 38,555 of record DFZE01000170.1, on the reverse strand, counting down.
CGGAAGGTGGTAGAACGACACCATCTATTGTCGCCATCACAGACAGCGGCGAACGTCTTGTCGGACAGATCGCAAAACGCCAGTCCATTACCAATCCGGAAAAGACGGTTTTTGCGGTCAAACGTCTGATTGGCAGAAAGTTCCGGAGTCCCGAAGTTCAGCGCGATATCAAGGTATTGCCATACAAGCTGGAAGAAGC
>DFZE01000170.1:0-38339 GCA_002382065.1 Desulfobacteraceae bacterium UBA4064 | reverse complement strand
GAAACCATAACGGATGCGGTCATTACCGTACCGGCTTATTTTGATGACAGCCAGCGTCAGGCCACCAAGGATGCGGGAAAAATTGCGGGGCTCAATGTATTGCGAATCATCAATGAGCCCACGGCAGCATCCCTGGCGTATGGACTGGACAAAAAAAAGGATGAAAAGATTGCCGTTTTCGACCTGGGCGGCGGGACATTTGACGTTTCCATTCTTGAGATCGGCGAAGGTGTTTTCGAGGTCAAATCCACCAATGGTGATACCCATCTGGGGGGTGAGGATTTCGATCTTCGGGTTATTGAATATTTGGCTTCCGAATTCAGAAAAGAAAGCGGCATCGATCTACGAAATGATAAAATGGCGCTTCAGCGGCTGAAAGAAGCAGCGGAAAAAGCCAAAATGGAGTTGTCCACCTCCATGGAAACCGATGTCAATCTGCCATTCATCACGGCAGATGCCAGCGGTCCCAAACATCTCAACATGAAAATAAATCGCGCCAGGCTGGAATCGTTGATTGCGGACTTGTTGGACAAGCTTGAAGGCCCCTGCCGAATGGCCCTGAAAGATGCCGGGTTAACTCCGGCTGAAATCAACGAAGTGGTTCTGGTGGGTGGCATGACCCGTATGCCGGCGGTTCAGGATCGGGTTCGAAAAATATTCGGCAAAGAACCCCACAGGGGTGTCAACCCGGATGAGGTGGTCGCCATCGGCGCTGCCATTCAGGGCGGTGTACTCGGCGGGGATGTCAAGGATGTTCTGCTTCTGGATGTTACCCCCCTGTCTTTGGGAATTGAGACGCTTGGTGGGATCATGACCCGACTGATTGAAAAAAATACAACGATTCCCACCCGGAAAAGCCAGATTTTTTCAACAGCCGCGGACAATCAGCCCGCAGTATCCATTCATGTTCTTCAGGGCGAGCGGGAAATGGCCGGAGACAACAAAACGCTTGGCCGGTTTGAACTGGTCGGAATTCCAGCAGCTCCCCGGGGCGTACCCCAGATCGAGGTCGCATTTGATATCGATGCCAACGGCATTGTCAATGTCTCGGCCAAGGATATGGCCACCAACAAGGAGCAGTCCATTCAGATCAAGGCGTCCAGCGGTCTGAACAAGGATGAGATCGAAAAGCTGATCCGCGATGCCGAACGCCATGCTGAAGAGGATAAAAAGAAAAAGGAACTGGTTGAAGCCCGGAATCATGCGGATACGTTGATCTATACGACTGAAAAATCCCTGAAAGACATGGGAGACAAGGTCGACGGCGCAACCAAAAGCCAGATTGAGTCCGGTATCGCGTCTCTGAAAAAGGCCATGGAAAGCGATGACGCCGCAACCATCACCCGACTCAGTGAAGAATTGATGCAGTCGTCCCACAAACTGGCCGAGGCCATGTATCAGAAGGCTGCCCAGTCCGGCAGTGGTGATCCAGGCGGCGGACCTGGTCCCGGACCTGGACAATCCGGACCTCAGCCCGGACCGGGGGGGGACGATGTGGTGGATGCCGATTTTGAAGAAGTAAAGAAATAATTACGGTCTCAGGAATGGATCATGACCCCGCAGCCAATTCGGCTGCGGGGTTTTTTTGTAGCAGATGATGATCTTTGAAGGGATATCCCGAACCGGGTTTCATCCCGGTTATGAGCCGGAACCTTCGACCTGCAATATCTGATTCGAATCACCATGCTGTATTCCCCAGGGATTGGTCTTCAGAAAATAATCCAGCACGTTTCGGCCGCCCTCTCCCGAATCATCTTCGGAAGCCGTTTCCAGAAGAAACAGCAATCCTTTCATGTAATTTTTAAGAGACAGTTCGGAATTACCCGAATTGATGATTGAAACCGTCTCGACATGATATTCTGCCAGCAGGGAAGAACTGTTGGAAAGCTTTTCGCAAAGGGATCGAATCAGCTTCATTCCCAGTGATGGAGACGCCATGAGCGCCTGTTCAAGGGTGAGCTGCGGGAAGCAGAGAACGGTGCAATCCGTTGCCGCCACAACGGTTGCGGTTCTCGGTGTTCCCAGAACGGCGCCAATTTCCCCAATGAAATCCTGACAATATGCCGCATCGATGGAATTGAGTTTTCTTCCCCGGATTAAAATATCCAGCACACCCTTTTCAAGCAGAAAAAGCTGTTATCCTTTTTCGCCTTCCTGAATCAGGATTTCTCCTTTTTTGTAATGCTTTCGAAACTGGCTCATGCCGGGATCCGTCATGTCATGTCCTCCAATATTGTTTTCACGGATTTTCAGAGTTCGGATCGATCCGGCGCAACGTTCAAAAGGTGGACGGCCTTTTCGATGACGGATGGCAGACGATCTGAAAATACGGTGAGGTCATCCTGTTCGACATGATAATAGCGCTGGATATCATCGGCAATTTCCTCGATGATGCCATTTCCGCTTTGACCGATAGCGGCCTTTTTGCAGATATTGTTTGATAAAGCGATGAGATTGTCTATCGGGTTGGGGGTATCGGGTGAAAAAGAATGGTGCTGTTCAATCACATCGATCAGATATGGGTCAAGTTTCCATTTTCGTGCCAGCAGTCCACCGGCCTGGGTGTGCGCACAGCCAAAATGGGCATATTCGGCAAATTCAAGGCTCAGGCCAAGCCGCTGACTTTCATAAACGGCCTTTCGATACATGTCCGGATTGGTCCGGATCAATAAAATTTTTCCGATATCATGAAACAGCCCAGCAAAAAAATACTTTTCAAGTTCGGTGTGTGGAATATCGCGACATTTGGCAAGATATTTACTTCCCACCGCTGTTGCAAGACAATGCCGCCAGAATTCTTCCGGGTTGATCGGTGACCGCCGGCCTTTAAATGAGATTGTGTTTAAAAGGGCGGATGAAATTGCCAGATTTTTTACGGCATTAAATCCCAGAATGATGAGCGCCTGACCCAGCGATGTAATCCGTTCCGGACGGCCATAAAATGAGGAATTCACCAGATCGAGTACTTTTCCGGTCAGGACCGGATCCAGCATGATGATATGGATCAGGTCTTTTGGAGAGATATCCGTCTCCTGGAACATGGTATGAATTTGACCGATTATCGGAGCAATGGACGGGATATCATCCATTGCATCCCGGATATCCCGGGATATGGATATGTTGGTCAATTTCATGTCATCGTTTCCTCCAGACGGATCGCATCATTCGGGCAGACATGGGCGCAAAGGGAGCATCCAACACATGTTTCAGGATCGATACACGGAAAGATGTCATTGGCAGAAAATGTAATGGCCTGAAAACCGCCATCCCTGCACGAAATGACGCATTTTCCACATCGGTTGCATTTTTTTTCATTGATCATGGCCCGGGTATGGTAAGCCATATCCAACTGATCAAATCGTCTGATCCGCGGAATTCCCTTGCCCTGAAAATCGGTTATGGTGTCGAACCCGTGCTGATCCATGAACTGCATCATTCCGGAGAACAGGCGATAAATGAGTGCATCGCCCTGAAACATCACCGCTGTTGCCAACTGGACCAAACCTGCCCCGAGCAGAAGAAATTCGACGGCATCGAAACCGGTTGTGCACCCGCCGCATCCCATGACCGGAAGACCGGGATTTTCGACCAGATCATGAACGCATCGCAGGGCAATGGGCTTGATGCCGGGGCCGGAATACCCGCCGGAGGTCGAATAGCCGTTGACATTGACTTTTGGATTCAGTGTGAGGGGATCAAATCCAAAGAGTGATGGTACGGTGTTGATGGCGCAAAAGGCATCGGCCCCGGCTTTTGCCAGTTCTTCGCCAATAAAAGCGATGTCTGTGACATTCGGGGTCAGCTTGGGAATGATGGGCAAGGTGATGCGGCTATCGGCCTTGATGTTTCGGACAATTTCCGCCGCGATTGTTTCATTTTGACCAATGGCACTCCCCTTCCCCTTTTCCGGATAGCCGTTGGGGCAGGAGAAATTCAGCTCGACCATATCCATGCCGGCCTGCTGACATCCCAGTGCGAGCCGTCGCCAGCCATCGAAATCACGGGCATCGGCCATGATGCTGCCAATGATCAGCCGATCCGGGGATTTCTGTTTCAGCGTGATCACGCCGGTAAACCATTCCTCTGGTGACAGTTCACTCAGGAGTTCAATATTTTTGAATCCATAGATACGGTTTCCGATTTTGTTGACACCAAAGCGGTTGGAAAGGTTCTGGACTGGCTCATCAATCAGGGTTTTGATAACAGCGCCAGCTCAGCCTGTTTCAAAAGCCCGTTCAATCATGGCGGGTGTTGCTGTCGGCGGGGCGGATGTCAGAATAAACGGGTTAATCAGGGAAAATCCCATGAATTCAGTCGACAATTGGTTCATATTCATCCCTCATCAAAACAAAAAGAGTTATAGACTTTCAGAAAAATACCATTTTTATTAAATTGGGCGCTGCGTTATCGGTCGGGAATGGCCGAAAAAGGCCTATTCCCTCCCTGCTGCCTTGCGAAATTAATTTTCTGAAAGTCTATATCGCAGAGTCTTACCAATTCGCCGATGACATAATCGATACATACCCTTTTGTCAACCGATGCGTCAACATGATCTGAAATCCGGATTGGGTAATGAAAAGATGATGATGATTCTGTATATCCGTAAGCGTTTCAGGCCATAAACCATCGGGAAAGAACGTGTAATCAGTGGATTTATGTTGAAACTTCCCCCCGCAAACCCTATGATACATCAAAAGTGAATAATAGATCACATGGCTTACCAAAGAAGTGATGTTCCCGGAGATGACAAGGCAATTTACATGAAACATATCGGTCAGGATGGCGCATGAGCACATTTCAGTCACAGAAGGATATCCAATTCAAGCTTCAAACCATTGATCCCTGCGGCGCGCGACGGGCGGAGTTCACGACGGCTCATAGTACGGTTCAGACGCCGGCGTTCATGCCGGTGGGCACTGCGGGATTCATTCGGGCCATTACGCCCAGGGATGTCGCTCAGACAGGCGCCGAGGTCATACTGGCCAATACCTATCATTTGATGATGGCCGAGCGGCTTTCAACGGTTCAGCGCTCAAATGGTCTGCATGAATTCATGGGGTGGCAACAGACCATTCTGACAGATTCCGGTGGATTTCAGGTTTTTTCCCTGCCCAATCGGGAGATCAGTGAAGCGGGTGTATCATTTTCATTTCAGGAAAATGGTCAAAAACTGTTTTTGAGCCCAGAACGGTCCATGGAATTGCAGCAGACTCTGGGGGCGGATATTGTCATGGCGTTTGATGAATGTGTGGAATATCCGGCTTCTGAAAATTATGTGGCGGAATCGGTCGACAGAACAACCCGTTGGGCGGAACGATGCCGGCAAAGTCCGCTGGCGGACCATCAATTTTTGTTTGGAATCATACAGGGCGGCATCTATCCCCAGTTGCGAATGAAAAGCGCCAGAGACATCACCGCCATCCCCTTTGATGGATTTGCCATTGGCGGTGTCAGCGTGGGGGAAGGTTATGATCTGATGAAAGCGGTTGTCACCCATACGGCGCCGTTCTTGCCGGAAAATAAACCGCGATACCTGATGGGCGTGGGATTGCCCGAGGATCTTCTCGCGGCTGTGGCAGGCGGCATGGACATGTTTGACTGTGTCATCCCCACCCGGTATGCCCGAAACGGAACCCTTTTCACCCGTGCCGGCAAAATACGGATCATGGACAAGAATTTTCGCAAGGACCGGTTTCCGATCGATACACGGTGCAGTTGCTACACCTGCCAGACCTATTCCCGGATGGTGCTGCGCTATCTTTTTTTCTCCCATGATCCACTGGCAGAAACGCTGGCCACCATTCATAACATTGCATTTTATCAGGATCTGATGAAAGATATCCGGGATGCGATCGAACGCAGGCGATTCAAGGCGTTTCAGCGAAGCTGGCTGGAAACCTATTTCCGAAAATCCGCCGAGCACCAGGCCAGAACAGAAGAACATCAGAAAATGAAAGGAGATTAAGGCTGTCGGAAACAAATAAATCCGTCGCAATCCAGTGGATTTATNNTTTATTTATTTCCGACAGCCTAACCCGGTCTTCTGACAACCTTTCCCGCCGCCCCGGCGGAATGCTGACCATCCAGCGCAGCCGAGACAATACCACCCGCATATCCGGCGCCTTCACCACAGGGAAACAGATTTTTGATTTCGGTATGCATCAGGGTGTTTGAGTCCCGTGGAATTCTGACCGGAGAACTGGTGCGGGATTCAACCGCCAGTATTTTGGCCTCTTCAGTAAAATATCCCCGCATTTTTTGACCAAATACCTGAAACGCCGCCTTCAGCCTTCTGGTGATCATGTCCGGGAGAACATTGTCCAGTAATGCGGATGTAACTCCGGGCAGGTAGGATGTCGGGGGAAGGGCAGGGGACATTTTACCGGAGACAAAATCGGTCATGCGCTGGGCGGGTGCAACCTGTAAACCGCCTCCAGCCCTGAACGCAGCCTGTTCCACGGATTTTTGAAATTCCATTATCGCCAGCGGATTGCTTCTGTGGTCTTTTTGAATATCATCCAGCCGAATTTCCACCACAATGCCGGAGTTGGCATATTCTGCGTTTCTGCCTGAAAGACTCATGCCATTCAAAACCAGTTCTCCATCCGCGGTCGAAGCCGGAACAATGAAACCGCCGGGGCACATGCAAAATGAAAAAACACCCCTGCCCTCAATCTGGGTTGCCAGTCTGTAGCTGGATGCCGGAAGCCGCGAATGGCGTGGAGAACGGTGATATTGAATCTGGTCGATAAGGGCCTGGGGATGCTCCACCCGTACACCCAGCGCAAAGGGTTTTGGCTCGACAAGAATCTGTCGTTTCGCAAGGGTTTCATAAATATCCCTGGCCGAGTGACCGGTAGCCAGAATCACGGCATTACCCGTGACGGTGTGGCTGTCATTAACGGTGACGCCGGCAATCGTCTGGTTATCAATGATGAAGTCCGTAACTTTTGAATTGAAATGGATCTCGCCCCCGTGTGAAAGGATGGTTCCGCGCATATTTTTCACCATGCGGGGCAGGCGATTGGAACCAATGTGGGGATGTGTGTCGATCAGAATATCCGGGGATGCGCCGTGGGCGACCAGAATGGCGAGTATCTGCTGAATATCGCCCCGTTTGTGGGAACGGGTGTAGAGTTTGCCATCGGAATAGGCGCCAGCACCCCCCTCGCCAAAGCAGTAGTTGGAATCCGGATGAATGCTCCCCCGTTTGAGAAGGGGCTGGATATCTTTCCGTCGTTCAAGAACATCTTTCCCACGCTCCAGAACAACCGGCTTGATGCCGTTTTCCAGGAGTCTGATCGCTGCAAAATATCCGGCGGGGCCGGCGCCCACAATGATGACAGTGCCTGCCAACTGGTCCGGACGGATCAATGACCAGGATTCCGGATTCATGGGCAGGGGCTCATCGACCGCAACAAGAAAATCCAGAACAAATTTGGGAATTTTGCTGCGGGCATCGATTGAGCGCCGAATCAGGCGATGGGAAAATGAGGGTGCGTCCTTCAGATGAAGTTGACTGATAATGGCTCCCCGGATGAAGTCGGTATTGTCTACAAGATCCGGATCACATAAAATCGAAACAGTGGTATTCATGATAAACCTGTCACAGAAAAAAACTGAAAGGGAAAGGTCGATTGTTGAATGGAAACCTGTGCAAAACACCCGGACCGGGAAACGCCTTACAAATGCATGAAACATGGTATTGCCATGTGTTCCGAATGTCTGCATTGCCGTGATCCGCTGATATATTGCAAATACAGATCAGCCTGTCCGATTTATTTTATGGAAAAGCGGGACAAAAAAGGGGATTTTTCAGAAAAACCGGATTATGCCTGAGAAATGGTCGTTGAGAATTGGACGCGCATGAAAAAACAGGCGCGTCCAATTTATCATCAACAGAGTTTTGCCATTTTGTCTGCGGCCTCTTCAAAGGCTGCCGTTACCGGGGAGTCCTTGTAGGCCTTGATAAAGGAGATGCCTTCGTCTCCACAGGTAACAACCTTGGGATCAAATGGAATACGGCCCAAAAATGGAATGCCAAAAGCAGTCGCAGTTTTTTCACCACCACCCGATCCAAATATATCGATCATTTTTCCGCAATGCGGGCAGGAAAAACCGCTCATGTTTTCGATCAGTCCAAAAATATCCATTTTCACGGTTTTGCAGAAGTTGATGGATTTTCGAACATCTGCCAGAGAAACTTCCTGTGGCGTGGTGACAATGATGGCTTTGGCATCGGAAATGGTCTGAGCGATGCTCAGGGGTTCGTCACCGGTTCCCGGAGGCGAGTCAATGATCAGGAAATCAAGTGCTCCCCAAGCCACATCACCAATGAACTGACGGATTGCGGTATGTTTGATCGGCCCTCTCCAGATAATGGCGTCATCCTTGCCTGCCATCAGGGATTCGATGGAAACCGCGGACAGATTTTCGGAATATTGGATTGGTTTCAGTTTGCGGTCCTCTGTCACATCCATCATGCCACTCAGACCCAACATTCGGGGCACGTCCGGTCCATGAAGATCGACATCCATGATTCCCACTTTATACCCTTTGTTGGCCAGGGCAATTGCCAGATTCACGGATGTACTGGTTTTGCCTACGCCACCTTTCCCGCTCATTACAATAAATTTGTTTTTGATCTGGTCAAGGGAGTGTTTCAGATTGGCATCCTGTTCGTCCTGCTGATTTTTTTTCTGGGATGCTGAGGGGCACCCCCCTCCGGCGATTAAATCCATTCACATACCTCCTGTTTAAATATATTTCTATTGTAAAAGGCTGAATTGTCGATCAGCCAAATTATCCATTTGGATTATGATAATCGGGTAAACATCAATACTAATAATCATCCTTTCAGAAAACGCAAAGAAAAAGATGCTCATTTTTAGCCCTGATTCCTGTTTTGACATGATGATTTTTCACAGCAAAGAAAAGAAAAAAGGCTGATTTCATGCTGAAATCAGCCTTTTTAAAACTGTCTGTCAAGCAGACGCATCAAGCTATTTTTTGGGATGGCATTTCACACAGGTCGTGGGTGCGTCGCTGGCCTTGTTTTTTTTCTTGAATTCCTTGTGGCATCCCTGGCAGTTCTGGTGCATGGCTTCGGCATGATACTGCAGTTCTTCTTTGTCTGTCAGTTTGGGTGCATCTTTTCCCTTGGGTTTTTCACCAGGAGTTTTGTGGCACTCGATGCATCCCTGAACATTGTCGCCGGCTTTCAGCGCCAGCGGTTTTCCATCCTTGTCATGATGGCAATCACCGCAGGCAGCTTTGTAGTCTTCGGCATGTTTTTTGTGTGAGAATTCCACAATGCCCTTTGTGTGTTCGGTATAGGCCTTGTTTTCCATCTTGATGACATCCGGGACCGTTGTTCCGGCATAGATGCCCACAGATACAAACAGACACATGATTCCGGTCACAACTCCAATCAACAGCATTTTCTTCATAACCCGTTTTCTCCTTTCCTGTTTTCTGTTCAATACACATCTGCCACTTATGACCATACGGATAAATATCCGACTGAAAGCCACAGGTTATTCCGTTTTATCAGAATCCGGTTTTTTTCTGACAAATATTTTGGCGCCAATAATGCTGATTTCATATAAAATCATCATGGGAAATGCCATCATGGACTGTGAAATGACATCAGGGGGCGTCAGAATGGCAGCGATAATAAATATCAGCAGAATGGCATATTTCCGGTTTTTCTGTAAAAATTCGATGGAAACAATACCCAGTTTGACAAAAAAAATCAGAATCAGGGGAAGTTCAAAAATGAGGCCAAAGGTAAAGAGAAACAGGGATGCAAAACTGAGATACTCCCGCATACTCAACAGCGGGCTGATGGTATCGGTGGAAAATCCCAAAAAAAACTGAAAACCGATCGGAAAGACTACAAAATAGCCAAACATTCCACCACCCAGAAAAAAAACAGTGGACAGAATCAGAATGGGCGCCATCATCTTTTTTTCGGTGGAGTACAGGCCAGGGGCAACAAACATCCAGAACTGATATAAGATAACGGGAGATGCGACCAGAATGCCACATAAAAATGCCAGCTTCATATAGACAAAAAAAGCTTCGGGCAACCCGGTGTAGATGAGTTTTTCACCCGGTTTCATCATGGAAACAAGCGGATGGGAGAGGAGTTCGAACAGCTTTTCCTTGACGGCAAAGCACAGAACAAAACCGGCGCCAATGGCAATGAAACAGGTAATCAGCCGTTTTCGAAGCTCTTCCAGGTGCTCGGTAAACGGAATTTTATCTTCTTCCTGGCTATCAGACACGGCTGGAATCCTTTGTTTCCGGGCTCGGTTTCTGTGGTTCTTCTGTCACAGTAGATTCCGGTTTTTCGGTTTCTTTTTGTGTTGTTTCAGCCGCTGCCGAGTAAACCGTCTGAGTGATATCCCGGTTCATATCCGTGAATGCCTGCTTGACATCTCTCAGGCTATGATCGCTATCGATGGATTCTTTCAGATCGCTGGTTGCCTTCTTGAATTCGCCCATCGCCTTGCCCAGTGATCTGGCCAGATCCGGAAGCTTTTTGGGACCAATAACAATCAGGGCGATGGCCAGGATCATGATCATTTCCTGCATGCCAATGCCAAACATAAACGCCTCCACCTCATTAGGAGTCAACTTTGACTGGATTTATACTGATATTCACAAATCGTGTCAAGACAGGATCAGGGGTTTGGAAGAATTGGAGCAGATGGGGGGGGTGGCAGGGAGTCTGCATCATTTGTGTGACATATTCGGGATGAGGGGCGCCGGAATGGCTTTTTTATGCAGCCCCCCTGAATCGCCGATTCATGTTAACATTTCAATAAAAAGGGAAATTATACCAAAATCCGGGATCTTTCTGTTGCCATCTGCTGCCAAATGTTCTTTCACAAAATCCGGACATTTTCTCAAACCACCGGGTCCAGGGGTTCTGACCTTTTGCCAGCGCATCCAGAACCTCTTCCAGAAACCCGTCGATCTGCGCCATCTCTTCCTTGGGAATGTAAAAGGAGGCGCCTTCAGTATAGGATTTTTTGACATCTTCGGGGCTTAAGGCACGGGCTGTCAGCATGACCGAAATGACATTTTTTTTCCGGGTCATCGCCAGCAGTTCATACCCGTTCACCCCCATGATATCCAGTATGGCAATATCGAAGCGCTCTGTTTCCAGAAACTGCCTGGCATCTTCAAATGTTGATGCCCGGATTACCTGACACATCGGGAGCAAGTCTTCCAGGGTATCCAGCACATCGGGTTCATCATCGACAATCAGAACCCGTTTTCCGTTCAGCAATTGCTTTTGCATGTCAATTATTTCCTGTGTCACGACCCTAACATGTCATTGTTTGATTCTGCCACCTCGGCGATATTGATCTCCAGCATCTTCAGGCTGGCCAGGATTCGAACCATGTTGCGTTCCAAAGCAGGAAAATCAGCTCCTTCGATTCTGAGTGCTTCCGTACCCTGTTTCATCGACCTGATTTTCCGGCCAATTCCATTGATATCCATTTCCTGATACATGACTGATCTCCCCGACCTATGCTTTTTTTCTCAAATTCTTGAATCGTTTGGCCTTGACCTCATATCGCGGCAGCTCACCCATCGAATGAAATTGCAGATCGTACCTCAGATTGGTCTTCAACCTCAGTTGATCCGTCAACTCCTTTTCGATGTCCATCCGTCTGGATTCCGCTTCGGGAAGAAACTCGACCTTCAGGGTGATTCGATCCGTATCCTCTTTTTTTTCAACGATAACCTCATATTCATTGCCCAATCCGGAAACGCCCCTGACCACTTTTTCGATGGCTGACGGGGACAGCAGAACCCCTTTCACTTTGGTGATATCATCGGCGCGTCCCAGAACGCCCCCCTTGATCAATCGATATGTCCTGCCGCAGGGGCAGGCATAGTCGGCCCATTCGATCACATCCTTGGAGTCAAACCGGACACAGGGCTGGGCGATCCGGTCAAACGCCGTGATGATCATTTTGCCTTTCCGGCCCGGTTCCGTAATGGGTTCACCGGTATCGACATCCTGAATTTCGACCAGAAACATGCCTTTATTGACATGAAGTCCGCCGGACTGGGCCATGCATTCGTAAGACCATGCGCCGATTTCGGTGGCGTCGGAATGGTCATAAACTTTGGCGCCCCATGCGGATTCCATCCGGTGTTTGGTGCTGGGAATACTGGCCCCCGGTTCACCGGCACAGGTGATTTTATCGATGCTCAATGTCGCGGGGTCGATTCCCAACTGATTTCTGGCTGCATCGGCCATACCCAGAATATAGGTGGGCGTGGCCATCATGACCGTTGCCATCAGTTCCTGAATTTTGAGCAGGCGTGCGGTCGTGTCCAGAACCCCGCCGGGAACCACCTCGCACCCGATTTTTTCGGCGCCGTAATGTCCGGCCCAGAATGCCACAAAAATATTGTAGCCAAACGGGATGAATACCCGGTCGCGAGGGCGGTATCCCTGAGCCCAGATGATATATGCCCAGCATTCGGCCCACCATTCCCAGTCCGCCCAGGTATCGGGCTGATAAACGGGCTGGCCGGTTGTGCCGCTGGTCTGCCGGAATTCGGTCACATCCTCTATTGGCACACAGAGGGCATCGCCATAGGGAAACGGGTCCTTGCGCTGAATATCCCGCATCATGGATTTTTCAACGGTTGGCACATGCCGGATATCATCCAGACTTTGGATATCGGATGGTGTTATCCCCGATCGCTCATACAGACTTCTGTGAAACCGGGAATGGTCAAAGGCCCATTTGAAGATACGCTGAAATTTCTTTAACTGAAGTTTTTGCAGCCTCTCCCTGTCCAAGGTTTCCAAAAGCGGATTCCAGTAAGGCGTTGTAATGGTCATCAATATATCCCGTCAAATTATTTTGTCAACCTTCACCATTCAGTCTCAATACATCAGTTGCGGAAGTATCAGAACAATCTGAGGAAAAATGGTCATGATCACAATGCCCACAATTGTGGCAATCAGAAATGGTATCACCCCTTTAAAAATCTTCTCCAGGGGAACCTTTCCGATGGATCCCTGGGCCACCCCATAGACGACATAGACGTTGATACCAACCGGCGGGGTAATCACGCCGATCTGGGTCAGCAGGACAATGATGACCCCATACCAGATCGGATCATACCCCATATCGATAATGACCGGAAAGAATACCGGGATCGTGAGCATGATCAATGCCAGGGCGTCCATGATGCATCCGCCCACGATATAAACCAGACAGATCGCTGCCAGAACCATGAAATTGGGCATATTCATGTCACTGACCCAACTGGCTGCATTGAAGGGAATACGGGTGACTGCCAGAAATTTTCCAAAAACCAGCGCCCCTGCGATTAAAAAAATGACCATGCAGGACGTGCGAAGGGTTTCATATAGTGATTTGACAAACCCTTTCCAGTCGAGTTGCCTTCTGATAACAGAGACCGCCAGTACGGCAAAGGCACCGATTCCGGCCGCTTCGGTGGGTGTAAAAATTCCCAGAAACAGGCCGCCCATCACCACAATAAAGACCAGAAGCGTATCAGCCATGTTTTTTAATGACTTGAATTTTTCCGACCAGGTAAATTTTTCGCCTGGCGGGCCCTGCTGGGGAGACCGGAGACATTGGATGTAGATGCACAGGATATACAGGACCGTCATGACCAGAGCCGGAAGAATGCCTGAGACAAACAGCGCGCCAATCGACTGTTCCGTCAACACCCCATAGATGATCATGACCACACTGGGTGGCATGATCATTCCCAGGCCGCCGCCTGATGCCACGGATCCAGTGGAGAGTTCGTCATCGTAGCCGTAGCGCCGCATCTCCGGAAGTCCGACAACGGCCATGGTTGCAGCCGTGGCCGGACTGGAGCCGCAAACAGACCCGAAAGCCGTACAGGCCACGATCGTTGCCATTGCAAGTCCGCCACGAATATTCCCAAAAAATTTATAGGCTGTATCATACAGCCGTCTGCCAATGCCGGCATTGAAAGCAAACTGCCCCATTAAAATGAACAGGGGAATCGTCGTCAGACCATAGGACGAAAACGCTTCATAAAACCCTCTGGAAAGCAGATTCATACCGCCAGTCCAGGATTTCATCAATGAAAATCCGACAAATCCGACAATTGTCATGACATAAGCCACCGGCATTTTGGTCATGAACAACGCCAGCATAATCACAATACCCAACGCGCCAATCATTCCAGGATCCATTAATCACCTTGATACATCAATCGGATCAGTCGGCATTCCCGCACCGGGGAGGTGCTGAAATGCGTTTTTTTACATCATTCCGGGCACAATCCGAAACCCGGAAAATGCTGATTTTCCGGGGCAGATACTGGCCAACCGAATGACATGATTCGGGATTACATGCTTTTGTTGTTCTTGATCAGATTCAGCACATCCTGAATCAAAATCAGGGAAAACACCAGAAAACACACAGACACGATATAAATAATATAATATTCCGGGAGCTTAAGTGTCATCGAGACCTCTCCACTCTGATGAATGGTATCGGCATATACCATCATTCTCCATGTCACCAGGCAGAAAAGTAAAAAGCTGACGAAGGTGGTGATCAGTCGCAACCATTCCTGATGTTTTTGGGGAAGCATGGTTACGACAAGCTCGACGCCGATATGGGCATCCATCTTGTGGGTGTAGGGCAGGGCGAAGGCTGTTGTGAGGGTGAAAAAAAAACCGACAAACTCAACCGCTCCCAGGATGGGAGTATTGAAAAATCGGCCCACGACATCCACGCATGTGATGAGCATCATGGCGGTCAGGCAGAATGCGCCTGCGTATTTCAGTTTATCGGACAGCCACGATATGATTTTATTCAGGTTTTCCATTGTCGATATACCTTGTATTGTATTCCCGTCAGCCGAGTTGCCGGTTGTTTTTTTGAATAGTGGGCCGCCGGTTGATTTTCAAACCGGTTCGCCAGCCAGCGGGTCAATCGATGAACCAACAAACAGGCAAGGCATCATCATTGATATTTTTTTAAAGCGGTGCCAATGAAGTCAATGATTTCTTTGCCGTTGAATTTTTTTGCATCCAGTTCCTTGGGTTTATATTGGGTATACACATCGTTGATGACTTTGGTGGCCACGACACCACTCGTATACCCCAGCGGAAGATCAACGGCCAGTATGATCGGAAATCTGCCTGGCGTATAGGCCAGTACGGAAAAACCGATATCGGACAATCCTTCGACCACGCCATCGTAACATTGATTGGCTTTGGTCAACGTCTGTCCGGGAAAGTATTCGATTTTGACTGCGCCATTGGTCCGTTTTTCAACTTCTCGGGACCACTGTTCGGCCAGAATGCTTTGAACATGAGAGGGGGGAAAAAACAACTGTAGGTGAGTTTTACAGGTTCAGCAGATATGGCTGCGGATGCGCTCAAAAAAATCAGAATCAGGCTTAACACAAAAACAGGGATGCATTGCTTTCTGTTCATCGGTGGTTCCTTTCTTTCGTATCAGAAAATGATAAGGTTCAACCCAGAAAATTTCCAAGAACGGACAGAATCACCTCCTTCACGTTTTACAGCCAGCCTTTTTGCAAAAGGCTGGAACAGTTCAAACCGGATGCGACTGAATGTAAGTTACAATGTGACTGCAATAAAGCTAATGTTATGAACTTGTCAAGCGATTTTTATGGAATGGGCTGGAATTACGTATTTTGGGAACGGTTTGAAAAGACTGGGTGGGGCCTGATAACCAGTCGGTAAGTACTTCAAAAACGGAGAAAGCGCGTCATCAGTAATTTTTACGGAAAAAGGTGTGATGGATTTAACAAATCCCGAAAATTGCATACACAAAATCCCCTGGAATGCAAGTCATCCCGCAGCATCGGAGAGGCAAGCGCTGTCAATTCGCCCTCGTGCTGGTATTTCCAATTGCGGTATTCGGGTTCGTTCGGGGCAAAGCCTGGATGGCACATCAGTTCGTAGGTGCATCCGGGCTGGGTGGAAGAAAGGATGTGATGAAGTCCGCCGGTGTCGAGTTTTCCCCCATGAAAAAAACCCAGAAAGTGCGGGGTTTCATGACCATTGGTGTGCATGCGCCGGTTGATGGTCATCGACCAGAAGAGTTTCAGCGCCATATCTCCTGCGACCCGGCCAATTGTTCGAATATCCTTGAACATGTACCATTCCAGGGCTTCACAGGGTTTCCGGATGAATGGCACGCCATAGGTTTCGGCCAATTCCTGCGTGATATCCGAAAGCCCTGGTAATGCATGGACATGCTGGTGGCTGTCAATATGCGAGATCGAAACCCCCCGGTCCAGTACCTTTTCGATTTGTGCCGATATTTCGATTCGAACATCCGAAAGTTTGATGGCTCCCTTGAAATAGGCAATCATGAATGACGCGATATCCTTGGGAAGCCGATTGCCACCATTGATAAGGGATGTGTTTTTCCGAATCAGGGGTTCTTCCCCAACCAATGTCAGATGAACACCAATATCGAGCGACGGCGTCTCCTGAAGTTTGCATACGGCATGATCGAAAGCCTTGCCGACAGGCATCAGTGACGCGCTGGTTACCATTCCCATCCGATGCGCCAGAATAATCCCGTCATTGACAGGATGCGACAGGCCGAAATCATCTGCATTGATAATCAGTCGGACCGAAGATGCAGCGGCAGGCAACAGGCGGGCAACCGGATCAGCGATATGCAGCGACAGAGCATTATTCATGATAACTGCCTTTGCTGAAACGGGTTGTCGATTCGGCATGATCTGTTTGTGGAAATGTCCGGGAAAGGTTTGATGCATCCGATTCCGTGTGCGTTTGTATTCTTTCGGAAAAACCGATCCGGTCCATCACAATGAAACGGGGTCGGTTACGCACTTCGATCACGATCCTTCCGATGTATTCGCCGATGATTCCCAAATAAACAAAGAGAAGCGAAAACAGCAAAGAGATTCCCATGACAATGGAGGTCCAACCGGGAACCGCTTCACCCTGAATGAATTTTGCGTACATCGCATAAAGGATTCCGAACATTGAGAGGATGGTTCCGATGATTCCGATTAAAATACCGATTCGAAGGGGCAGGGTTGAAAAGGAACTGACACCATGCCATGCCAGTTTGAACATTTTTTTTACGCTGTACTGGCTGAGTCCAGCCAGCCGGTCGGCTGCCTGATAAGGCAACTCGCAGGTATCAAACCCGATCCATTCGACCAGCCCGCGCAAAAAGAGTCCTTCCTCGTGAAATCGTTTCAGTTCTTCGACGACCCGGCGATCGATCAATCGAAAATCGGAAAGGCCCGATTGCATCGGTATATCGCTCAACCATGTGAAAATCGAATAATATAGCCTGGATGTGAATTTTTTCAGGAATCCGGTTTGCGGGGCATCCTGACGGACCATTTTGACAATGCTGCATCCCTGCTGCCAGGTTTTGATCATCTCCGGCAGAAGCGCCACCGGATGCTGCAAGTCGCAGTCCATGGTGATGACGGCATCGCCCAAAGAACTCTCCAGCCCTGCCATCAGGGCATACTGATGTCCAAAATTCCGGGACAGCCGGATGCCCCTGACGCGCGTATCCTTCTGAAAAAGGGCGTTAATACCCATCCATGTTTTGTCCCGGCTGCCGTCATCGACAAAAATCAGCTCCCAATCGACGGGAAATGATTCCGGAAGGATCATGTTAAATTTATCATACAATATCGGGATGTTTTCGTATTCATTTAATGCCGGAACCACGATACTGACCAACGGCTTGGGCGATTTGTGCGTAATGAGAGCCTCCATACAGGTGATGGGTGTAACAATTGTTGGGGAATCTCCGAGTTTCATCCTGCCCAGTAATGATTGACAAATAGAACGATATCGAGTGAAAGGGACAGCGTGGATGTCAGCAGCCAGGCAAATTTCGTATGCATGGATGGGATGGTGGCGGCAAAAATATAAATGGGAAAAAGCACTATGGCATATCGGCCTATACCGAAGGTGCCGCCGCTTGCAAATGCGATCGACAGGGAAAGAAGCATGTAAATACCATAAGATAGCCGGAGCTTGCATAGCACAAGGATTGCAACGACAAACGCAAAAATGGTGAAAGACCATTCCATTATCCAATTGCTGATGCCACTGTGCGTAAGGATTTTCTTAAAGCCGACAATATTACCCGAAAAATTTCTGCCCCACCAGCTTTCCACTTTGAGATACAGGAAAAAATCTCCGAATCGATACAGATGGTAGATAAAAAATGCCAACGCGCCGGTTGGTGCAATCAACAAGGGGAACATGGATCGGGAAAAAAGCGCCCGCCACCCGTTTGACTGAATGAACTCCACAACAAGCGGTGCAAATAGAAACACACCGGCCATGCGGGTTGACGATGCAAGCGCAGCAAAAAGGGCAGCCTTCCAGAATTGTTTTTTCAATGCAAAATAAAATGTGGTGATCGACAGAAAAATGAACATGGATTCGGAATAGACGGCGTTCAAGAAAAAAGAGGTGGGAAAGGCCAGCAGGAAAACAACCGGCCATACAGGATCAATATCCGCGTGAAATTCCTGAACCAACCGGGTGAACATCACCACAGCGGCAACAAGAAAAAGACTGCTGACAATCCATCCGGCAAAAACGAGATTGCCGCCGGTAAAAAGGCTCACGAGCTTCATGGCCAACGGGTAGAGCGGAAAAAAGACTACATTGGAAAACACATTATCCGTTCTCATATAATAACCATTTCTGGCAACATCGATGAACCAGATGGAATCCCATCGATTGTGAAGATTGATGAGATTCCAATCATGGTGAACAGGATAGTCAGACGGATTTATCCAGGGAAACGCTTGATCGGGAAGGATGTTCAACCGATGCAGGGCAATCAGGGCGAAGATGTTGACAACCACAAGCCAGATGCAGGTAAGGAGGATATTGTGAAAGATCTGTTTTTTCATTTGGGATGGGGCATGAATTGGGTGTCCGGAGAAAGTGGTCCGCATTTCGTTTCAATTTGACGAGTGAAAATAATCCCAACCCTTTCTGATGTCAATAATGAAAATGACTGTTTGAAAGGCAGCGTGATTATCATATTCATCGTGACTGATCGAAAAGCCTGTTCAGATGAACACCGGATATCAAAATCGAAAATAGATTCAGGGGTGGAAATGACCAGAACCATCGGCCAGGAAATACAGCATGTTGACCATTCGGATTTTTTTAATGTTTGGGCATTGTTTCGAAATTTGAGTTATTCGAAAGAAACCAGAATTTAGATTCTAAAAAGGGATAGAAAATTAAAGGGTTGCATTGGGAATTGAACGGGTGCGGGAAATGGCCTTCGGCAGACTTTTCAAGAGATCGGCAATGGCAAATGCCGGTGTCGGGTTGGCCAGATATCCCATCATCCGGTTGATGCGGGCAGCCTCTGAGCAAGCATTTGGAATGGTCAGGCCGACAGCGATCAGGCTGGCTGCCAGACCGGCCAGGCTGTCTCCGGTGCCGCCGACCGGTTCCATGGCTTCGACACAAGGGCTTGAAACCACATCAACGATCACACCATCAGAAACAATATAATCGCATTTTCCCTTGACCAGCAGATTGCGGGCGGCATTGCCCTGCCTTACGGCCAGTCGAATCTGATCAGGGGCCATATCGTCCTGGTGCAACAGAAAGCCCCGGGTATAAAATGGATGGGGTGCTTTTTCATCGGCCAGAAATGCCAGTTCGCCGATATCCGGTGTAAAGAGATCATAGGATGTGGCATATCCGCTCATTTTGGCCACATACATATATCCGGCATCGGCCATGAGAAGCGGCCTGGCCGATAACTTGTCAATTTCAATCAGTATCCGGTTGTGCCAGTCCACATCGGGTTGAAGATAATGAAACAGAAGTCCTGTATATGGTTTCTGCTTCAGGCCGGTCTCCACCAGATACCGGTAAATCTGTCGGCTTCCGTCACCCTCACCGATGTCGCCGCACAAAAGAACATCGGGCGATTCGATTTCCAGTGTCATGCAGGCGATATAGGCTGCAGAAATCAGCGCCGGTGTTCCGCGAACGACTGGAAAGGAACAGCCGTTTACGACAAGTTCCCGACCATTGAGCGTGACATGACCATGGGTCAGGGGAAAATCTGTTTTGGGTACGGTTCCGACAATCAGCCAGGACATTGACGATGCATTTCCTCCCAGGCCAGATGCAGCGCGTAGCCACACAGGGTTTTCCCCAGGCGATTCGGAGCCGTTGCCGTATCCAGCGTTTTTCCAATCAGTTGGTCGGCCAGCCAGGGAACATCCGGACATCCTCCACCGGATATATTGACAATTTGCCGGCTTGACTTGTGAACGGTGAGTTTCATGTTGGCAGCCCGGACCATCAGATAATCGCCAAAATCCCGGGTCTGAAAAAGCGATACCGGCAACAAAAGGGTATCATGGACCGGCACCGTCTGAATGGGTTGAATATCAGCATCTGCCAGAATACGATGGACCGCCAGTTCCGAAATCAGCGGAAATACAATCACCAGATCGCAGCCGGTACGCAGATTCGGTGGCGGTCCCATGACCTGTATCGCCATGCCCGCCTGTTTTAAAATCGATTCTGCCTGAATGACATCGCTGGTGTGGTGAAAGACCAGAATACCTTTGGCGGAAATTTCGTTAGATGCGGATCGGGGGGCAGCCTTTGGCCTGTTTTTCCTGAACCAGTTCATATCTCACCCGGTTACTTTTTATGAATCGTAATCTGGTATTCATCGTTATCCTGGTTTATCCCGGAGACGGTCCATTCCTTTCCGGTAGCTGCGCGGGTAACATTTTCAAAACTGGTCTGATTGTCAACCAGAATACAGATATCCTCTTTTCCGGAAGCTGACTGAATGGCCTGAAGCGTCAACAACACGGGCTGAGGGCAGGATAGCCCTCTGGCATCGACTTGATGTGACATAGCGATTCCTCCTTAACTGCGTTTCAAATGTCCAAAACCAGTGGCCAGACAGACCATCAACCCAATAATGACTGCAGCCATACCATGGGGACCGATGCCATCCGGTGAACTGGCAAGACCAAAATTATGGGAAATGGCAGCACCGGTAATCATGCCCAGGGCAAACAGTCCGGCATCACTGTCGCCTTCACCGGCCAGAAAGAGTTGACGTCCGGGGCATCCGCCGGCCAACGCAAAGGCGAAACCTGCCACAACCATGCCCGCAAAATTCCACAGTGCCTGAGTATGCGCAACCGGTTGGCCAGTAAAACCCGGTTTGAACTGACCCAGGAAGACATTGGCCAACAGGGCGGTCGCCATCAGAGCCAGGAGTCCTGAAAACAGATGGATCTGTCGAAAAAGAATCAGATCGCGCAACGCACCCATGGTGCAGAATCGACTCCGCTGGGCCAGAAATCCGACCAGCAGTCCGATCAAAAGAGATATAAAAACCGAGGCATGGGCAGCCCCTGGCCCTTTCAGGCTGTACCACAGAATACCGGATTGGGTCTGACCTTCCACCGGCGTGAAGATGAGCCGCAGGATCAACAGACCCAGCATGATCAGTGGCAGCAGATAACCGACTGCGGGGTTCTGACCGGCTGTCCGTCCCAATGTATAGCCATTTTTGAAAAACAGTGTACCGATCCATACACCGCCAAAAAGTCCCAGAAAGCCAAATATCGCATTTCCGTCTCCACCGGCAAGACGAAGCATGACGCGCCAGGGGCACCCCAGAAAAACCAGTGCGCCAATCATGGCCACAACACCCAGAACATAGCGGGTCAGCGGGGACGAACCGCCCCGGGCCCGGAATTCCCTGAACAGCAGAGCGGTCAAAAAGGACCCCAACACGAAACCGATGATTTCGGGCCGCAGATACTGCACGACAGCGGCCCGATGGAGTCCGATGCTCCCGGCGATGTCCCGCTCGAAACAGGCGACGCAAATACCCATATTGGCCGGATTACCCAGATACTGAAGCAAAATTGCCAGTATCCCGATCACGCCTCCCACGGCCACCATCCCCATTCTTGAAGAAAACCAGTTGTGTTTCATTTTTTTCGCCTTTTTGTGGTTTGGTCTGATTCCGGTTTGTCAGTCGTTGCGGTATCGCACCGGATGATTCCAGAAAATATCACGACAGTGTGGACCACCCGAAAAGTTGGAATTGATTTTTCCGCTCTGATTTATTATAAGAGCGGGAATCTGTCAAATTCAGAAAATTCATAATGATGGTCATTTGATTGCTTATGGTTATGGGGAGAACACAAAACAGTATGGCCTACGACACCTTTCAGAATATTACCATTCAGCAACTTGAAGCCCTGATTCATCTGGTTTCGGAGCGAAATTTCAGCCGTGCGGCAAAAAAAATGTTTCTGACCCAGCCGTCTTTGACCAAACATATTCAAAAGCTGGAGGAAGCGGTCAATTCCCGTGTCGTGAACCGGGAAAACAATGGCATCACCCTGACGCCGGAAGGGAAAGTACTCCATGACATCGCCCGGAAAATTGTTATTTTACGTGATGATGCCAGAGACCGAATCATGAAGCTGCAAAATCCGGAATCCGGCGTCATTCTTCTCTGTGCCAGCACCATACCCGCCACCTACATCATGCCCCGGGTTCTGACGGCATTTAAACGCGCTTATCCGGAGATTCATACCCATATCATCAGTACAAACAGCGATGAAGCCCTGGAAATGGTTTCAAATGGATCATGTGATATCGGATTTGCCGGCAAAAAACCCCAGAGCCGGAAACTGCATCATGATGCCATCTGTCATGACCAACTGGCTCTGATTTTGCCGGGATCATTTCCGCAGGCGCAAAAAAAAACGGTGACACCCGAAGAACTCTTTCAGATTCCGTTTATTGTGCGCGAAAAGGGGTCAGCCACCCGTGAGACCCTGGACCGGTATCTTCGGGAGCATGTCGGCCGGGATATCTCCGGCATGAACGTGGTTGCGGAACTGGGAAGCTCCGAGGCGATCAAGGAAGGCATCATTGCCGGGCTGGGTGCATCGATTCTGTCCATTTATGCGGTTGATCGTGAACTGAGGCAGGGCCTGGTTTCAATGGCATCCATCGATGGCTGGGATATCCAGCGTGATTTTTATGTGGCCTATCGGAAAAGAATGACCCTGCCGCCAGCAGTTCATCTTTTTCTGAATTTTGTGAAAACATTTTTGCTACCGGAATGAATCCGAAAAAGAACGCAAACCATCTTCAATTGACAACCGAAGCCTGTTTTGATATAGACTTCCAGAAAAATAATTTCGCTGCGTTATCGGTCGGGAATGGCCGAAAAAGGCCTATTCCCTCCCTGCTGCCTTGCGAAATTAATTTTCTGAAAATCTATAGATTGCGCACATTTTCAGCCTGTTTTATTATTTTTATTCAACGTATCAGTTGACAATCGCCTGTTTTGGGATGAAGAATAAAATTAACCATATAAACGGATTATCATCTGTCGAATGCATCGCTACCCCCCTTTTGAAAACCCCCGTAACACGGCATTTCCCATTGCATCTGCCGGTTATCCCATTATTTATGCATGTGCTTTTGTAACGACCATCTTTGCATTGCTGGGGATAACGTTTCCGGCGCTTATCGGCCTTTTGGCCACGCTGTTCGTCTGTTTTTTCTTTCGTGATCCGGACAGACTGATTCCACTCAACCCGGGCGCAGTCATATCCCCTGCGGATGGCCGGGTGGTTTATGTTGGCACTGCCGATCAAACACCGTTTGGCCATGAAGTCTGTACTAAAATTAGCATTTTCATGTCAGTCTTCAATGTTCATGTCAACCGGATACCCTGTGATGGCACAATTGAACGGATTGCCTATTATCCGGGAAAAAATTTCTCTGCCAATCTCGACAAAGCCTCAACCGATAACGAACGGAATGCCATTCAGCTTCGTACCGAATCCGGGCATGTCATCTGTTTCATGCAGATCGCCGGATTGATTGCCAGACGGATCATTTGTAACATTCAGGAAAATCAAACTGTAAACCGGGGACAGCGCTTTGGCCTGATCTGTTTTGGATCCCGTGTGGATATCTATTTGCCCAAAGATTCGTCGGTAACGGTTGTTTTGGGGGACCGGGTCAGGGCTGGTGCCGCCATCATCGGATATTTGGCGGAAAACAGGGCCGAGAGGTAAAGACTGCAGGAAATTGTTCATCGTCAATTCGGCAACTGCCGGAATTCAGATCACATCAAACAGGATTATTTATGAGAAAATCGTATTCAATTGCAGTCATTCCCGGAGACGGAACAGGACCCGAAGTGGTTGCCGAAGGTATCAAGGTTTTGCAGGCGGTATGCAACAAACTGAAATTTAATCTGGATTTTACCGAATTTCCGCTGGGAGGGGATCATTATCAGGCCACCGGAGAAATTCTTTCTGAAGCGACCATTGCATCCCTTTCCAAATTCGATGCCATTTACCTGGGTGCAATCGGTCATCCGGATGTCAAGCCCGGCATTCTGGAAAAAGGGATACTTCTCACCTTGCGCTTTCATTTTGATCAATATGTCAATCTCAGGCCAATCCGGCTGTATGACGGCGTTGAAACGCCATTAAAGGACAAGGGGCCCAGTGATATTGATTTTGCCGTTGTTCGGGAAAACACCGAAGGATTATACACCGGTGCAGGCGGATGCCTGAAACGCGGAACGCCCGATGAGGTTGCTGTCCAGGACTCCATCAACACCCGAAAAGGTGTGGAGCGTTGCATCCGCTATGCATTTGAATATTGCCGCAAACGAAACAAAAAGAAAAAACTCACATTGTGCGGAAAAACAAATGTCCTGACATTTGCGTTTGATCTGTGGGAGCGGACATTTCGGGAAGTTTCTTTGGAATACCCGGATATCGAAGCCGATTATGCCCATGTGGATGCCATTTGCATGTGGATGGTGAAAAATCCGGAGTGGTTTGATGTCATTGTCACCGATAACATGTTTGGAGACATCATCTCGGATCTGGCGGCCATGATTCAGGGGGGAATGGGTATTGCGGCCGGTGGCAACATCAATCCCGCAGGTGTTTCGATGTTTGAACCCATTGGTGGTTCGGCACCCAAATATACCGGACTTCAGATCATCAATCCCATTGCAGCCATTCTGGCGGCTCAGATCATGATGGATGCGCTGGGAGAAACCGAAGCGGCGACGCTGATTGAAAATGGTGTTCAAAAGGTTCTTCGTCAGGATCTGAAAAGTGCGTCAGCCGGGAAAATGGGATATTCCACCAGCCAGGTCGGTGATTTGATCGTGGATTTTATTCAATCCGTATGATATAATAAATATATAAAGAAGAATTTGGACGGGGGAATGGATTCGGCATCATCCCTCGTTTTTTTGTATCTGATTTGGTTATATTTTCCAGACGGCTTTGTAGAAAGATTCCACCGGGTAATCATCAGGAAGCCCTGATATTACCGCCTGAACAGAGAATCCTTCTATAAAGCCGTCAGTTTTTCATTTTTATTTGATGTGTCAGGAGAAAAACCATGTCTCAAAAATCCTTTCATGTGGCTGTGGCCGGCGCGACTGGCGCTGTCGGTAATCAGATGATCGCCTGCCTGGAAGAACGTCAGTTCCCGATAAAATCGATCAAGCTGCTGGCGTCATCCCGTTCGGTCGGAAAAACCCTGAATTTCCGGGGAGAATCGGTGTCCGTTGAAGAGTTGACGGAAAAATCGTTCAAGGGTATGGATATCGCCCTTTTTTCCGCTGGAGGCGGGACCAGCCTGAAATATGCCCCGGCAGCGGCAGGGGCAGGCTGTGTGGTGATTGACAATTCCAGCGCATGGCGAATGGATCCCCAGGTTCCGCTGGTCGTACCCGAGGTCAATCCACATGCCATTTCCGAATACAGAACCAAAGGGATCATTGCCAATCCCAACTGCTCAACCATACAGATGGTAGTTGCACTATCCCCCATTCATAAACAGTTTGGAATTCGCCGAATTGTGGTGTCAACCTATCAGGCGGTTTCCGGCACTGGACAGAAAGCCATTGTGGAGCTGTTAAATCAGACCCGTGCATTTCTGGCTGAACAGCCTGTTGAAGCCAATGTGTATCCACATCGGATTGCATTCAACTGCCTGCCGCATATCGATGTGTTTTTGGACAATGGCTATACCAAAGAAGAAATGAAAATGGTGCATGAAACCCACAAGATCATGGAAGACAGGACGATTGGTGTCACAGCCACCACCATTCGTGTACCGGTGATCTATGGACATTCAGAATCCATCAATATAGAAACCCGAAAACCGGCGACACCGGAACAAATCCGGGAAATTCTGGCAAACGCTCCGGGCGTTCGCGTGGTTGATGATCCGGCACAGCGCAGTTATCCCATGCCGATTGATGCCGCTGGTCAGGACTTGACACTGGTGGGTCGAATCCGGCGGGATGAGTCAATTGAAAATGGTTTCAATCTTTGGGTTGTTGCAGACAACATTCGAAAAGGCGCTGCGACCAATGCGGTTCAAATTGCCGAAATTTTGGGGCAGAAACATCTTTAGCCGGTCACAGGCGCAATTTGTGAATGGATACACCCCCGCAGGAATGGTTGATATGAAAAGCCGGGTGGCTTGGCTGCTTTTCAAAATTCATCCCGTATATATCTCAGGACTGATTGTAATTTTTCGCTAAAGGTGATCAATCCCCAATGGGTTGATCAGAGACAGATTTAACATCCAGCCAATATTCGGCTATTTTTTCAGGAGCACACACGCATTGGATCGAATACCCATGACCCGAGAAGGGTTTGACATGCTCAGAAAAGAGCTAGAAACACTCAAAAAAGTGGACCGACCCCAAATAATCCGGGCAATAGAAGAGGCCCGTGCTCATGGCGATCTTTCCGAAAATGCGGAATATGAAGCCGCCAAAGACAGACAGGGCTTTATTGAGGGTCGCATTGGTGAATTGGAATTCAAGCTGGCCGTGGCTGATATTATTGATCCTGGCAAAATGCCCAAAGATCGGGCCGTATTCGGCAGTCGGGTAAGGCTCGAAAACATTGATACCGGTGAAACGGTTCAATATCAGCTTGTCGGACCGGAAGAATCCAATATTGATGAGGGTCGCATTTCGATTACCTCTCCATTGGGAAAGGCAATTATTGGTAAAAAGCCTTCTGATGAACTGGTGCTGACAGCTCCAGGCGGGAAACGCTGCTATGAGCTGGTGGAAATTTTGTAATAACCGGGATTATTCCGGCGAATTATGGATTAATTTGTATTTGTGTCCTGTCAAATCTGTTGATTTTGGATGGCATCGGACTGTTGGGCCGGTTAACCGGTTCAGTTTAATTATGGCTGGCCGGATCATATATTTCATGTCAAGGAGGTTGTTAAATTGGCGCGTATAACGATTGAAGACTGTTTGAAACGGGTACCGAACCGATTTTTGCTGGCCAATATGGTTGCAAAAAGAGTCAGACAGATTCGGGAGGGATCGGAATACCTGATCAGCTCACCCAAAAATGAGGATATCGTCATCTGCCTTCGAGAAATTGCTGCCGGAAAAGTCAAGGCAATCGGCGACAATCTGCCTGAAAATTATGATCTTTGATTTTTTGATGAATGCCAATTCCCGTCAATGCCGGCAGAATTGCAAATCGTTTATCCGTGGATATCAGGGGAAACAGCCGTGACAGAGCGATCCGCCGGTTTCAGGCGGATCAACCGGTCAGTTGGAAAAGCCATTCATGAATATCACATGATTTCAGATGGTGATCGGATTGCCATTGGCTTATCGGGTGGTAAAGACAGTCTGACCCTTTTATGGATTCTGAAGGAACGACTTCAGTTCATTCCGGTTCAGTATGAGCTGGTTCCCATTTACATCGATCCCGGATTTGACAATGGTTTTTCCCGGCCTTTGTCTGAATGGTGTAAACAATTTGATTTTGATCTGATTGTTGAAGAAACCCAAAACGGCCTTCTGGCTCATTCTTCAGAAAATCGGGAAAATCCGTGCTTTTTGTGTTCCCGTCTGCGACGGCAGCGTCTGTTTGAACTGGCAGAGAAACATCACTGCAACAAGGTGGCGTTGGGACATCACAAAGATGATCTGATCGAAACACTTTTTCTGAATATCTGCTATGCCGGACAGATATGTACGATGCTGCCGTCTCAATCCTTTTTCATGGGCCGGTTTTCACTGATACGTCCACTTGCATACACCGATGAATCCCATATCGCCAAATTTGCAGTGGAAAACCGGTTTCCGACCTTTCTGAATCCCTGTCCGTCCTCGGGACAGACCCGGCGGCAGGAGATCAAGTCCCTGCTACAGGCCCTTTACAGTGGGAACCAGAATGTCAGAGGCAATATTTTTCGGGCCATGAAGCATGTTAACCTTGACTATCTACTGAAACCGGATAACAATACGTCGGTAAAATTAAACCGTCATCAATTGTTATCAAACATGGATACTGACCCCACAAACCAAACAGACAAAATCGATGAACACTCCCTGTGATGCATTGAATCTGGATAAAAATCCACAGTTTTTGCCCAATGCCACGTTTATGAAAGATGTTCAGAATCAGCGGGACGACCGGAATATTCCCATCGACAAAGTGGGTGTTAAAAACCTGCGATATCCCATTATTGTTCTGGACCGTAAAAACAGTCGTCAGCATACTGTCGCTTCTATCAACATGTATGTGAACCTGCCCCATTCCGATAAAGGCACACATATGAGCCGGTTTGTTGAACTTCTGCACCTGTTCGGACCCGAGGAGGTGTCTTTAAAAGGAATTACCGGCGTTCTCAAGGAAATGAAGGCGCATCTGAATGCCGCGTCAGCCCATATAGAGGTCACGTTTCCCTATTTTATCGAAAAACGCGCACCGGTCAGCGGGCTTCCGGGCCTGATGGATTATACCTGCCGGATTATCGGGGCCAGCGATCCACAGGATCGAATCGATATCATATCCGAAGTGATTGTTCCCATTTCATCGGTATGTCCCTGTTCCAAGGAAATCAGCGATATGGGCGCACACAATCAGCGGGGGGAAGTCAGGCTCCGGACCCGATTTAAAAAGTTCATCTGGCTGGAAGATATGATCGAACTGGTGGAATCCTGTTCATCCTGCGAGGTCTATTCTGTTCTGAAACGGGTGGATGAAAAATTTGTCACGGAAAAAGGGTTTGACAATCCCAAGTTTGTTGAGGATGTGGTGCGGGATGTTTCCCAAAAACTGAATGACGACACCAATATTACCTGGTTTTCAGTCAGCGCCGAACATTTTGAATCCATTCATAACCACAGTGCCTATGCCCATATCACGATGGGGAAAAACGGCTGATACCAGATCAATTTCCAGACAATTCAGCCATTCAGGAATTGACTTCCAGAAATTTCCGCTTGATGCGTTCAACATGACGAATCAGCATGGATTTGCGCGCATCACTGGCCGTGGCGGGATTTTTTCCGGCCAGTGTATCGCGGATTGTTCGAATTTCTTCGGTCAGGGCATGAACTTCTTCTGTCCAGTCTCCCCGTCCCATGATGATATACCAGATTCGAAAGGTGAGATTGTAAAGCTGATGTGAAATATCCCGAAGCACGGGATTGTTGGCCGCATCATACAAAATATCACGAAATCGGCAATCAATCTGGGCCAGTCCCCTGAAATCCCGATGGTCAATCAGCGCCTGGCAGTCCTGTCGAAGATGATCCAGTTTTTTCAGGTGGTCCGGCTGGATCAGTTCTGCTGCAAGTCGTCCTGCCAATGCCTCTATTTCCAGCCGAACCTGAAACACATTCATCATTTTATGAAATTCAATTTCGGTTACCATGGTCCCGGTTCGGGGCAATATTCGAACCAGTTGTTCCCACTCCAGCCGATACAATACTTCCCGCAGCGGTGTTCGGCTGACGTCAAATTCCTCTGCCAGAACCTTTTCGTTTAAAATTTGGCCAGATTGATATTCCAGAAACAGAATCCGGTCCCGGATGCGGGTATAAATTTCTGTCATCATGATTATAAATCCAATTGATAATCGGCTGTGGTGCAATAACCAAACTGTGCATACCAGTGATATTTTATTGAAATATTAATTCATATCAGGTTGCAGCCGATTAATCAAGACTGTTTACACAGAGTTCATCATTTATCCCCTGAGGTTTGGAGTCTATCAGCCTGTCGATCAGGTGCTGGTGAATATTATCAAACCCGCTGTTGGACATTATCAGAACAATGTCATTGGGACGGACCGTCTGTACCAGATGTCTGACGATGGATTGTGTATCGGGAAACAGTTGGGCATTGAGGCCGATATCGTTCATATCCTCAACCAGCTTCTCCGGGGATAACCGTTCTTGCAGTGGAACCTTTTCAATGCGGGAAGGCTTTCGGATACAGACCTCATCCGCACCCAGAAATGCAGCCGGATAGGTGTTCTGAAATATCGCTCTCATGCTGGTATGGGTTCCCGGCTCAAACACGGCAATCAACCTGCCATCTGAACAATGGGGCTTGACAGCCAGGATGGTTTCCTGAACAGCGGTGGGATGATGGGCAAAATCATCCATCACGGTCACACCGTTAACGCAGCCCCGGATTTCCTGACGCCGGCGCACTCCCTGAAAGGATGCGATGGCAGATGCCGTGATGTCTTTGGAAATATCGATACTGTCCGCCACCGCAATGGCGGCCAGTGCATTCCATACATTGTGTCGTCCCAAAAGCGGGGTTTTATAGTGGCCAAATAAAGAACCGGCATGAAAGACATCAAACTGCATACCGGAGGAATCCAGAATCAGATTCCTGGCACACCACCTGGATGCCGGATTTTGACCGTAGCGGTCAAAAACAGATTGACCCGAATTCAGAACAGCTTCGATGCTGATGCCCGAATCAAAGGCAAACAGCTTGCCATCATCGGGTATTCGATGAAGAAATTCCTGGAAGGCCAGCTCAATCTGATTGATTCCGGTGAATATATCCGCATGATCAAATTCAATGCCGGTCAAAACAGCCCGATAGGGTGTGTAGTGCAGAAATTTGGACTTTTTGTCAAAAAATGCCGTATCGTATTCATCTCCTTCCAGAACAATGATATCTCCATGACCACACCGGTAATTTGATCCGAAATTTTTTAAAATGCCGCCGATAATAAAGGATGGATCAAGACCGGCTGAATGGAGAATCCAGGCAATCAGTGACGATGTGGTGGTCTTTCCATGGGTTCCGGCAACCACGACAGACCGCCTGTTTCGGGCTGCAAATTGATTGATGGCCTGAGGCATGGAGCAATAGGGAATTTTGGATTCGATCATGCCGATGATTTCCGGATTGTTTCGACTGACCGCATTCCCGACCACGATCAAATCCGGCCGATGGTCCAGATGGGCTGGATCATAACCCATCATCACCGGAATGTGATGGCTCTCCAATAGCAGGCTGACTGGTGGATAAATGCCGACATCAGATCCTGTAACCGCATAGCCCATATCTTTCAGCATGCAGGCCAGGGCGGCCATTCCTGTCCCGCAGATGGCGATCAGGTGAATACGGGAAACTTGGTCCGGAATATAATTGCCGGAGATCATCGGACCATTTCTTTCAAAACCGCTTCTGCAGCCTTCAGGGTGGCGATCACATGCCTGTTTTCATGAGCCGATGAAACAAACCATGCTTCAAACTGTGACGGTGCCAGATAAACACCATTTTCCAGCATACCCCGATAAAACTGGCTGAAGCGTGTCAGATCGCTGGTTTTGGCCTGATCGAAATTCTTTACAGCCTGACCGGTAAAAAACAGGCCAGCCATCGAGCCGATATGACCGATGCAGACGGGAATACCCAGGCGGCGTGCAATGTCGGAAAGCCCCTGGCAAAGCTGTTCGGTGATTCCATTCAGTCTGTCATAGAACCCGGGTTTCTGAATTTCTTTCAGGGCCGCTATTCCGGCAGCCATGGCCAGTGGATTTCCGGAAAGTGTGCCAGCCTGATACACCGGACCCTGGGGCGCAATTCGGGCCATGATATCCCGGCGACCGCCATAGGCGCCAACCGGGAGACCGCCGCCAATGATCTTTCCCAGCGTGGTCAGATCCGGTGTGATATGATAGAGAGATTGGGCGCCACCCAGTGCCACCCGGAATCCGGTCATGACCTCATCAAAAATCAGGATCGCCCCGTGTTTTTGGGTTTCGGTCCGTAGCGTTTCGAGAAAACCCGGCACAGGCGGTACAAATCCCATATTCCCGGCGACGGGTTCCACAATCACCGCGGCAATATCCTTTCCCATCTGATTCATGACATCGATAAATCCCGCCATATCATTGTAAGTCAGCGAAAGGGTCTGAGATACGACGGCTTTGGGGACACCCGGGCTACCGGGAATACCCAGTGTCGCGACTCCGGAGCCTGCAGCAATCAACAGAGAATCGGCATGGCCATGATAACAGCCGTCAAATTTGATGATGATATCCCGGCCCGTGAATCCCCTGGCCAGCCGAATGGCGCTCATGACCGCCTCTGTGCCGGAGTTGACCATTCTCACCATTTCGATGGATGGAACCAGGGATATAACCCGTTCGGCCAGTTCGACTTCCAGATCGACCGGCGCGCCAAAGCTGGTTCCCCGAAGAATGGCCTGGTTGAGGGCATCGATCACGGCCGGATGACGATGCCCCAGAATCATGGGGCCCCAGGAACCGACATAATCGATGTAGGTATTTCCATCTTCATCAATCAACATGCATCCGTCGGCGCTTTTGATAAAAACAGGCTGAGTTCCCACAGATTTGCATGCGCGAACCGGACTGTTGACACCGCCGGGAATAATCTGTACTGCCTTGTCAAACAACATATGAGATCGCTGATGATTCATCTCCGAATCCTTTCATTTAAAATCAGTTGACAGAAAAAGATAATTTGTCTGAAATAACAAACCCGTGCATTCAGGTCAATTGTGAAACAGTCATGTGAAGGATAATTATGAAGCAAATGAGCAAGCTGTCCAAACTGATGGCCTATATTCTGGGAAGGCAGCCGGATGAATTTGGACTTCTTCTGAACCGGGACGGGTTTGCCAAACTCAGGCACCTGTTGCAGGCCATTCATGAAGAGCCGGGATTTGGACATGTCCGTATCGCCGACATCAGAGCAGTGGTCTCATCGCTGGATCAACCATTCGAGTTTGATGAGACATGGATTCGCGCCATTGATCGGAAACATCTTCCACAACCGGCGATCTGCGCCATCCCGCCAAAACTGCTTTATACCGCTGTCCGGCGGAAAGCCTATGCCCATGTGCTGGAAAACGGATTGATGCCCTCTTCATTTTCACAGATCATTCTGACAGATACCCATTTGTTGGCAGAACGTTTCGGAAAGCGAATCGATCCATCACCGGTCATGATTACGGTACAGACCCGTCTTTGTCAGGATCAGGGGGTTGAATTTTTTCAAATCGGCTGCATATTTTCATCAATGCACTTGCCGTCAGGATGTTTTACGGGACCACCGCTGGCCCGGATTGCACTTTTTGAAAAACAACCGGAGAATGTAGCTGAAAAATCCGGACCAAAAACCCCTGGCAGTTATGTGCTGGATGCTATTCCGGAACCGGTTTTTCAAAAATCGTCTGCATCCAAAGGCAGAAAAAAAGTCATTGCCTGGAAAAAAGAACGAAAACACAGATCCACGATTTGATCAACGGTATCACTAAATGAAATTTGGAGATAAACATGAAAATTGCTTTTCCCGTGGCAAGAAATGAAGGCATGGTCAGTCCGGTGTTCGGGCATTTTGGCTCGGCGCCATTTTTTATGGTTGTGGATACAGAAACCAGTCAGTTCGAGTCGATTCCAAACGCAGATTTGCATCACCAGCATGGACAGTGTCAGCCCCTGGCTGCTCTGAATGGGCACACCGTGGATGCGGTTGTGGTCAGTGGAATCGGTTCCGGTGCATTGCGAAAACTGGTTGCAGCCGGCGTTCGGGTGTATCATGGCATAGTTGGGTCTGTATCGGAAAACCTTACCATGATTCAAAACGCCAAACTGCCGGAATTTGATGTGTCATTGACCTGCGCTGGTCACAATCATGAGGACGGATGCATTCACTGAGCCGCCAAATTTCATAAAACCGGTTCCACGCCATGAAAATTACATTGAGCAATCATCTGCTTCTGGAAGATATACCCCCTTTTTTGTATGATATGGTCATCCAGAAACTGCGAATGGAAAATCCAAAATGGATTGAAAATGAAAAAATGGGCCGATGGAACCATGAAACCCCGCATTTTCTTGAGTTTTATGAAAAACTTCCTGGAAAAAGACTGACCCTGCCCAGGGGATATCTGCGCCAGATCATCACCCTGAGCCGTCAATACAAGTTCGATTATGAGTTGATCGATAACAGACGCTGTTTGCCGGATATTTCCTTGCAGTTCACTGGAAAGTTGCGCGCGTTTCAGCAGGCCGCAGTCGATACCATGCTTCCCCGGCATTTCGGAGCGCTCAATGCCCCGACAGGCAGCGGAAAAACGGTCATGGCTGCGTATATGATCGCGGCCCGTTCCCAGCCAACCCTGATTGTGGTCCACACGAGGGAGCTGGGACTTCAATGGATCAACCGCCTTTCGGAATTCCTTGATATATCTGCTGATGAAATTGGATTTGTCGGAAGCGGGAAAAAAATGATCGGGCCCCGCATAACCGTGGCACTGGTTCAGACATTGTATAAATGTGCGGATGAGGTTGCTGAAAAAACCGGATTTCTGATTGTGGATGAGTGCCACAGGTGCCCCAGTCGCACATTCACCGAAGCTGTCTCCCGGTTTGATTCCCGGTATATGCTGGGATTGTCGGCGACGCCATTTAGACGGGATCATTTATCGAAACTGATATTTTTGTATCTGGGGGATATTCACTATCAGGTGGAAAAAAAAGATCTGGTCCGATCCGGTGATATACTGGCCGCCACTGTCGTTCAGAAGTCAACGGAATTCAAACCGTATTTTGATCCGGTCCGGGAATACAGCAAAATGCTGTCGGAGCTGACAACAGATGATGCCAGAAATCTGTTGATTGCAGAAGATGTGGCCCGGGAATCGTCCATTCCCGATCGGGTTTGCCTGGTGCTATCGGACAGAAAACATCATTGTGAAACACTGCAGGCCATCCTCAGATACCGGTTTGACGTTGCCAGCGAACTTTTGACCGGTGATATCGGAAATGCCGAACGCATTCAGGCCGTGCAGCACATACAGTCCGGCAAAACCCGGGTTCTGATTGCAACAGGCCAACTGGTGGGAGAGGGGTTTGACTGTCCGGGACTTTCAAGTCTTTTTCTGGCAACCCCAATCCGCTTCAGTGGCAGGGTGCTTCAGTATATCGGAAGGGTGTTGCGCTCTGCCCCGGGAAAGAAACAGGCCACCATCTATGATTATATGGATGTTCATGTCGGGGTGCTGGAACACGCTGCCCAAGCGCGAATGAAGATATATAACAGTTTTTGATCGGGTTAGCCCGATGATTCCGCCCCGTAATCACTGCCGAATTTCATCAATATGGTCGCAATATGAACGACCGGGAAAAATAAACCGGTTGCATTAATGAAAAATCTGTTTCCGGTGTTTCGCCACTCGCCGATCATTGTCTCCCTGGCATTTCCATGTTGATTCCATTAAAATCTGTCACCTTTCATGAGCAGGGCTCTGCTATCTTCCCTGGAAAAATATTTTCAATTTTCATCTACAATCCTGCCTTGATTCCATTGAACTTCGCTCACATATCTGATAATGGACATCTCACTTTTTTTGAGGATAACCCAAAGGAATATTTTCCGTGAATAAAAACAGTGAAATGGGGCTGCAGGCCACAGTATTTGCCCTGGTTGCGGCCGCATTCACGACCATATATATTACACAGCCGGTTTTACCGGTTCTCCAGGCCGAATTTGGAGTAACCGAAGCCAAGTCGTCGTTGACGATTTCGATTGTCATACTGGGTATCAGCCTGGCCAATTTACCATTTGGCATGATTGCTGACCGGTTTCCCATTCGTCCTGTTATCGGTATGGGAGGGTTGATTATCGGATTGTGCGGTTTTTTTTGCGCATATACGGACAGACTCACATGGCTGATCTGTGCCAGATTTGTTCAGGGAATGTTTATTCCGTCGTTGACCACCTGTTTGGCAGCTTTTTTGTCCCGGAATCTTCCCAATGAACGATTGAATGTCGTTATGGGGGCTTATGTAGCGGCAACCGTTGCAGGCGGTCTGGGCGGACGACTTCTGGGTGGTTTAATTCACCCGCCACTGCACTGGCGGTATGCTTTTGTAACGGCGTCATGTGTTCTCTGGACGGTTACACTGATTGCATTTCAATATTTGAATGAGCCCAGACCCAATCATATCCGTGAACCAGATATGGATGGATTCACAGGGCTCCTGTTACGCCCCCCATTGATTCGAATGTATGGCGTTGCATTTGGCGCATTTTTTGTCTTTTCATCCGTCTTCAATTATCTTCCATTTTATCTTTCCAGCCCACGGTTCAATGCATCGACGGAAACAATTACATTTCTATATTTATCTTATGTCGTGGGAATATTTATTGGGCCATTTTCAGGCAGGCTCAGTAATCGGATTGGAAATGGTGTATCCATGTCTCTGGGATCCATTGTTTTCATGATTTCGATTGGCATCACGTTGATCCCGTCAATACCGATCATTGCTGCCAGTCTCTTTGGCGTCTGTGCTGGATATTTCACGATTCATTCATCTGCATCAGGTTTATTGAATCGCAGTTTGAGAGGGAGCCATGGACGGGCAAACTCGTTATATGTGCTGTTTTATTATTTGGGCGGTTATACAGGTATTACGATAAGTGGTCATGTTTACGGGCGAATGGGCTGGCTCGGCGTGACCGTTGCAAGTGAGATCATGTTGTTGATTCCATTGATCATGGGCCTGGTCGAAATGCGCAAGCAAAAAAAATGATTTAGTAATTTCAATATGGAAAATTCAACGCATTAATTAAAACTGAAAAACATATCATACATGAATACTTCTGGTTATCGTCGGCAGGCAATAATTTTTCTGATACTGGCTGCAGCTCTCTGGAGCAGCAGTGGATTATTCATCAAGATCATAAATTGGCAGCCATTATCCATTCTCATTGGAAGAAGCATCATTGCCTCGGGGGTATTCCTGCTTTATTTGCGCTCTGCGCATTTTCGCTGGTCAAAAGTTTAGAGCATAGGCGCTGTTGCGTATGTTTTCACCCAATTGTTTTTCATCATGGCTACCAAACTGACGACAGCGGCCAATGCCATTTTTTTGCAGTACACTTTGCCGATATATGTCATGCTGTTAGGGTACTGGTTTCTGAAAGAACGGCCTCAAGCGGCTGACTGGTGCTCATTTTTTGGGGAATGTTTCTATTTTTTGGTGATGACCTGAATTTCGATGGATGGTGGGGCAATGTGTTTGCAATCTTGAGCGAAATGTCAATGGCAACACTGGTTCTGTGTCTGAGAAAACAAAAAGATGGATTTCCCGCGCATACAATACTGTTGGGAAATTTGATCGGATCGGCTGTGGGTTTTCCTTTTCTGATTCAGGAAGAATTTTCTGTTGCGAATATGGGGATAATTTCATATCTGGGCACGTTGCAGATAGGACTTTCCTTCATTTTTTATGCCAGTGCAATCAGACATGTCAAGGCGCTGGAATCGACACTGATTTTAACGCTGGAGCCCATTTTAAATCCCATATGGGTATTCCTGGTAATTGGGGAAAAACCGGGAAGGCTGGCGCTTGTAGGAGGGATTCTGGTGGTGGGAGCGGTTGCAGGCAGGGCAATTGCGAGCGTTCGGGCAACAGACCTTTAACCAAAGTGCGATGTTAAAAAGATAGGGGGGTATCCATTTAACGCAAGTGCCCCCTATATGTTGTGGTTTTGCTAAATTATTTTTCGGTAACGCAACACGAATGATAACGGTAGGATGCATGTCATATCGGCCCTATTTTTATTCATGCCATCATATCAAACAACACTCTACATGTTGTGGTCACTTGCGCTAAGTGGATACCCCGTAAAAGATATTGGCAAAAATATCTTGACAATCCAAATCCAATCAGCTAAAAAGTGCGAGTTTGCTTGATGAAGCAACAAATTATTGCGAAACAAAACTTGACATTCTTTTAAATTTTGGGTAGAAAAAAAAGGTTTTGTGCAAAAAAACGCATAAACAAAAAATAAAAAAAGATTGACAAGGTAATTTCGAAAGTGTATAAAACAAATCATAATCGAAATTGTTTCTTGGAAAAAAATTGATCTTTGAAAAC
>DFZE01000032.1:1244-3130 GCA_002382065.1 Desulfobacteraceae bacterium UBA4064 | reverse complement strand
GTCACAGAATGTAGGACGTAGCAGATTGTAACGGATTTGGGGGGGATCACTGCAATTCTAAAAATCCGATAAAGCTCCATAGGAGCATCCTGTTTGTAGTGATACCAACTCGATATTCCTTCAAGCCCGTAGGGGCGGCCTGTTACCAGTCGAAACAGGTCGCTCCGATGTCTGCGACCCATAAACATAAAACATATTCGCATGGGTATACAGGATTGACAGGATAATGAAAAAAACAGAACAGAAAACTTTATCATGTATATCCTGTTCATCCATGTAAATCAAAACATCTCGATCCTGGATATTCTTTCATGCGAGTTGCATGATGGCGTTCCAGTAAACTGATCGGATCGACCAGTGCCCGACGATACACCTTCTTCGGACCTGCGCTTTCATCCAGCACGATGGTGCCGCCAGTGTTGTTTTCCAGTTCTACGACATATTACATCAGGCTGTTTTCATCCAGTTTGAACACCTGACCCGGACTGTTGATGCCGTACATGCATTCCTGCACACTGAATGTATTGCGGACATCGGGCATGCTCTGAAAATATTGCAGCAGGGCAAACCAGAATGCCGGTATGTCGATATTCCGGCATCATGGCCCGATCATTGTCTGAAAAACAAGTGTGTCTTTGGCTGCGGCATTGACGCCTTTTTCCAACCTTCCGTATTGAAAGGCAAATGTCTGATGACCAGCAAATTTGTATCGGACAGAATGATGATACAAAATTCAGCGACAGACTGAAAGCTCTGTTGAAAAATAACAGTATCCGGCATGTCTTTCTGGGGGATATGGTCGGAGCGAGAATTGACGACAAAGCGTGTTATGTAAACGGCAAAGCCGATTACGGGCGTATCGTAGCGCACCCCAAATTCAGGGAAGGGCTGGCCAGAATCAGAACCGGAATGGAGAAATACCGCATTGCGCTGCTATGCTCGGAAAAAGACCCCATTGCCTGTCATCGGACGATTTTGATTTGCCGGAATCTGAAAGAGGATAATATATGGATATATCACATTATATTGATCGGATGAGTTCTTGAGCCAGAGTTCAACGTGTCAGATGGTGCAGCTTACCGGATGGAAGCAACCCATTTTTTATAGCCCCACAGCGTTTATCCGGAATATCGCTTTATTTCAAAATGTTATAAATTGATTGCAGGATTTGGATGAAAAGCGGTATAGGGTATGCGCCGGTTACGGGAACAGCCGGGAATGAATCAGCCCCATTCGGGACAGGCGGAACATCAGAGCGGTGCGAAGGCAGCCGAATCCATATTTCAGACTGCGCGTAAAATTGATGGATGAGGCTTCGGCAAAGTATTTGGTGGGGCAACTGACTTCGGCAATGGTGTAGCCCATCCAGACAATCTGGGCCAGCATCTGGTTGTCAAAAACAAAATCATCGGAATTGAATTGAAACGGTATTCTTTCAATCAGTTGGCGGGAAAATGCCCGATAACCGGTATGATATTCGGAAAGTTTGGCGCCGATCAGCATATTTTCCACCAGTGTCAGAAACCGGTTGGATATGTATTTCCAGATCGGCATCCCGCCTTTCAGAGCATATCCGCCCAGAATCCGTGAGCCCAGCACGCAGTCATACAGCCCGTTTGCGATCAGGGAGGTCAGGGCGGGAATCAGTTTGGGCGTGTATTGATAATCCGGATGGACCATGATGATGATGTCCGCATCCGCGTCAAGGGCCATCCGGTAGCAGGTTTTCTGGTTGGCGCCGTATCCCCGGTTCCGGTCATGGGTAAACACCAGCGTATGGGGCAGGGACCGGGCAATGGCTGTGGTATCATCCCGGCTCGCGTCATCCACAATAATAACCGTATCCACAACGCCCTGGGCCATGACCTCATTCCAGGTTTTTTGCA
>DFZE01000032.1:0-1183 GCA_002382065.1 Desulfobacteraceae bacterium UBA4064 | reverse complement strand
AAAAACATCGGAGACCATTCAAATGAAAATCAGTCGGGTATTTACCTCTATTGACACACACACCGGCGGAGAACCCACCCGGACCATCACCGGCGGCATTCCCCATATTCCCGGAAAGACCATTGTTGAAAAAATGCAGTACATGAAGTCGCACTTGGACTGGATTCGCACGTCCCTGATGTTTGAGCCCCGTGGCCACAATGTGATGTCGGGCGTGATCCTGACCGAACCCACCCATCCGGACGCCGATGTCGGTGTCATTTTTATCGAAACCGGCGGATACCTGCCCATGTGCGGTCATGACACCATCGGTGTATCCACGGCACTGGTCGAGACCGGCATGGTGACAGTGACAGAACCGGTGACCACCATCACACTGGATACCCCGGCCGGTTTGACCCGGGTTCGGGTGGATGTTCAGGACGGCCAGGCCAAACAGGTCACCTTTCGCAACATTCCCTCATTTGTCATGATGATGGATGCGATCGTGGATGTTCCGGGAATCGGAAAACTGACCCTCGATGTGTCCTATGGCGGAAATGTCTATGCCATTGTACCGGCTGAGGCTGCGGGCCTGACGATCGGTCCGGAATATGCCGGCCGTATCATCGGGGCGGGACGTCTCATTCGGGATGCGGTGAATGCACAAATTCCGATTGTTCATCCGGAAAAGGAATTCATTCGGGAATGCACACATGTCCAGTTTTACGGCCCCCCCAAAAATAGTGCCGCCAACTTCCAGAATGCGGTGTTTTTTGCCGACAATGGCATTGACCGGTCGCCCTGTGGCACCGGTACATCTGCCCGGCTGGCCAGTCTGTATGCCCGAAACGCAATCGGCATGAATCAGGAATTTGTTCATGAAAGCATCATCGGCAGCATATTCCGGGCGAGAGTGGTGTCAGAAGCCCATGTCGGACCCTTTATGGCGGTTGTGCCGGAAGTGACCGGGAGCGCGCATATCATGGGCATGAATCAGTTGTTCATTCATCCCGATGATCCGCTGAAACATGGTTTTCTCCTGACATGAACCATTTTGATGCCGATCAGCAGATACTGGTTCTGATTCTGGCGGTCATCATTCTGGGAACCGTGCTGGGCCGCATGCTGACAGGGGGATGAATCCTTGTCCGGTTCAGCCCCCTTTTCCTTCGTATAGACATTCAGAAAAAATAATTTCGCT
>DFZE01000014.1:11341-35860 GCA_002382065.1 Desulfobacteraceae bacterium UBA4064 | reverse complement strand
GGTCGAATGCTATTTTCACGGTAAAATAAAAGCAAAATAAATGCCATGTTATGGGATGGATTTTGTCCGCAGGGTGTGATCCCCTGATGGTGAGCATTGATTGTGGAAATTTCCGGTGATGGATCGTTCGCAGGCGGTGATGCCAGAATGCGGATACCTTCAGTCTTCAGCCTTTTAAATCGTCATCCCGGGGACTGACAGACATGCCCGATAACATCATCCACGCCAATACCGTCCATACAGGCGCATGTGGGGCAGTGTCTTTTGAAGCAGGGGCTGCATGACAGTCCGGTTCGAACAATCCGGTGACCCTCCCCGAACGGACCGGTACGCCACGGGGCTGTCGGCCCAAACAGGGCAACAACCGGCGTATTGACTGCCGCACACAAATGCATGGGGCCGGTGTCGGTTGTCACCAGCAGATCGGCCCGTTCATACAGGGCTGCAAGGGTTTTTAACGTTGTTTTTCCGGCAGTGTTTCGGGATGGATGCCTCATCTGACCGCGAATATCCTCGATGGCGGCAATATCGGCCCCGGCCCCGGTAAACACGATGGTGGCGCCAAACCGTTCAACCAGGGTATCGGCCAGTTTCGCAAACCGGTCATTTCGCCAGAGCTTGGTGTCCCACTGGGCCACGGGATTGATACAGATAACGGGTCGGAAATCCTGCTGACCGGTTTCCGGAAGCAGGCGCATGGCATGATCCCGGTCCGCTGACGTGACGGGCAGCCGGTATTCAATGTCTCTGCTGAAAATGCCAAGAGGCGCGAGCATGATCAGATTCCGGGTCAGGGCATGAATATTCATGTCAACAGGCGGAATCCGCTCATTCAGAAACAGATAGGAATGTTCCATGTGATCCATGCCCCGGTCAAAACCGATTTTGCGGTCACCTTTGGCCAGGGCAATCAGCAGGGCGCTTTTCAGCAGGGCCTGAAAGTCGAGAACCACATCGTAACGGGTATCCCGAAGATTTTGATAAAATTCCTGAATTTCACAAAAGGCCTGGTGGCGATTCTGCCCCCGCAGATCCTTCAGCCAGCGTTTTCGTTTTGAAACAATGGTCCGGTCCAGGGCCTCATGACCCAGAATCAGCTCGGAAGCCGCCTCTTCAACCAGCCAGGTGATATGGGCGTTCGGGAAGGTGCGCCGCAGTGCATTCAGGGCCGGAAGGGTGTGCAGCACATCGCCGATGGCACTCAGCTTGACGATCAATATGTTCATGACAGCAGACTTTCCGCCAAATCCAGAACCATCTCAATGGAAACCCGGTCCATGCACCGGTGATCTGTTTGACAATGCGGCTGCATACAGGGGCCGCAGGAAACCGGCGCCCGAAGAACATGGCTGTTCTGGCCGGCCGGTGTGGTGTTGAGACGGGTCGGCCCAAATATGGCGACCTGGGGGATACGAAGTGCGGCTGCCGCATGCATCAGGCCGGAATCATTGGTGATAAACAGGCTGCATTGATCGATCAGGGCAAATGCCTCCCGAAGCGTGGTGTTTCCGCACAGGTTGATGCAGGCATCCCCGATACCCTGACAGATGGTTTCACCCAATCCGGCTTCTCCCGGGCTTCCAAATACCAGAAATCGCCGGTCACCCCTGGCATTCAGGCGATTGCAGACCGCGACAAACCGCTCCGGAAACCAGCGTTTGGCCGTGCCAAAGGCGGCGCCTGGATTGATTCCCACAATGGTTGGTTCCATAAAACCCGATGCATACAGGAATTCTCTGGCACGCTGCCGCTCGGAGTCTGATAAAAACAGTTCCAGATTTCTTCCGCTTGGGGCAATCCCCGCACCTTCAACCAGTCCGAGGTAATAATCGATCTGATGGGCGGCTTTGATGCGTGGGGTCCGATATACCCGATGGGTCAATAGGGGCGATCGTCCATCGGATGCATATCCGATGCGAACCGGAATGCCGGAAAGCCAAAAGATCAGGGCCGCTTCAAACGCGTTCTGGATGGACACCGCCGCATCAAAGCGATATTTCCGGAGGTCCCGGCACAGTCTGAGAATGCCCGGCAAGCCCTTGTGTCTGTCATTGCCGTCATACACAATGACCCGGTCCACATACGGGCAGCCATCATACACCGGCGCGACCCAGGGCTTGGCCAGCATCGTGATTCCGGCGCCGGGAAACCACCGGCGTATGGCCCGAATGGCCGGCA
This sequence comes from Desulfobacteraceae bacterium UBA4064, assembly GCA_002382065.1. Taxonomy (GTDB): domain Bacteria; phylum Desulfobacterota; class Desulfobacteria; order Desulfobacterales; family Desulfatirhabdiaceae; genus UBA4064. The sequence continues at coordinate 33,682 of DFZE01000014.1, read as the reverse complement.
TGCTCATGATGGCATCCCCCACCCAGTTGGCGGAGCGGATAAGAATGCGGTCAGGGCGTTGTGTCAGCATGGGCCATCTCCTGAAGCAATGGATATACCACCGGACCCTGAATCCGGCAGAGGGCAGTAATTCCGGGTCTTCCAGCGCTGATGAACCCAGAACCACTGATCCGGATACCGGCGGATGGCGGCTTCGATGGCCTGATTGTATTGCGCCGTATTGGCCTCGATGTCATGGCTGGTGTCACCGGTATCAATCAGCGGCAGGGCCGGCTGAAATTCAACGACAAAACGGCCGGATTCGCGTATCAGAAACACGGGAACCACAGGGGCTTTCGTTTTCAGGGCCAAAATGGCCATGCCCTTGTTGGTGCATGCGGGTTTGTTGAAAAAATCAACAAAAATCCCTTCGTACCAGTCCACATTCTGATCCATGAGAATCCCGACCACATCGCCATGACGCAGAGCCCGAAGAATTTTTCGCATGGCCCGGGCTGCCGGAATCATGTTGGCGCCGAATCGGGCCCGCAAGCCGGTCACCACATGATCCAGCGGGCGAAAATCAAGCGGTCGATAAACGACATGAATCGGAAAACGGCCCAGGGCAGCGCCGGCGGTCAGAAGCTCCCAATTTCCCATATGCGCCGTCAGCGCCAGAACACCATGGCCATCGGCCATGGCCCCATGCAAATGGTTCAGCCCGCGTACAGAAAAATTCTCCGGCAAATCCGCCAATTGCATGCGACTGTACCACGCCAGTTCAAACAGAACGCCGATCATCTGCTGAAATGACCGGATTGCCAGTTGCGTGGTCTCGTTTGCCGTCCGTTCCCCTCCAAATGCCTGTTTCAAATTGGCATGGGCAATATTCCGGTGTTTGGCATCGAGATGATACCACAGATATCCCAACACCCGGCAGGCGGCATGTGAAACCGACGGCGGCAACCGGCCCAGAAGGTGCAGAAAACCGATTATCAGCCGCGCAATTCTGTCTTCCATCTCAGGGTGTGTCATTTTCTGTCCGCTGTCTTCCCCAATGTGTTCTCTCCCATGCCTTGGCATGTTTCAAAAACACATACCAGGCCGAATTCATGGCAATGATCAGACCGGGCAATCCATCCAGAAATCCCAGTTTATACACAAAGCATTCCAGAAATTTGCCAAAGGCATGAACGCATCCGGCCACGACATACCAGCCTGATGCGGTGTTGTGTTCGGCAAACACACCGGAAAACCGGTCTATGGTTTGGATCTGATCCGAAATGTTCCGGTACACATCATGCAAAATCGGAGCATTCAACCGGGCCACCTGGCCGGTGACCTCAAGCGTTTCATGCAGACCGCCACCCCCCCATTGCCCCGCACCGCTTCTGACCAAGCGGACTTTCCGGTCCGGATACCACCCCCCGTGACGAATCCATCTGCCCAGATACCGGGACAACCGGGGCATGGAAAACCCGTCGACAGAATCGGATACATCCCCAATGGCCTGTTGAATTTCATCCGCCAGTCCATCAGACAGCCATTCGTCGGCATCCAGGTTCAGAATCCATTCTGTCCGGGCCAGGCCCATGGCAAACTGCTTCTGGGCTGCATAGCCGGCCCATTCATGAAAGATCACCCGGGCGCCCAACCGGCCGCAGATGTTTTGCGTACCATCATGGCTGCCGGAATCCACCACGACAACCTCGTCTGCAAACCCGACACTTTTCAGGAGCCGGGGAATGCGGTCCGCCTCGTTTTTGGCAATGACGACCACGGAAAGTCCACGGGGCATTGTATCGATTTCCGGATGGGGTGAGACAGGACGATTCATGAATGAACAGACGGGATGGCCTGCGGCGGAGGAAACCGGTCCAGGCGAAGCGGCTCGATGGTGATATCGGTTGGTTGATTCGTGACAATCTGCATTATCAGCCTGCCGGTGATCAATGACAGGCCGATTCCGTCGCCTTCATGTCCGGCAGCCACATAAAAGCCGGGGATCCGGGTTTCCGAGATGATGGGAAAATGATCCGGGGTATAGGGTCTGAGACCGGCATAGCTGCGAATGGCATGGATGTGCCGGACAACCGGAAAAAACCGGATGGCCCGCTGGGCAAGCGCCCGTAACACCGGCAAATCGACCGTTGTCTTCATTCCGGCAAACTGTCGGCAGCTTCCGACCAGAAAATTTCCGGCCCCGGTGGGTTCCAGAACCAGTGCAATGCCAAATTGTTCCATTTCCGGGGAAATTTTGCGCTGATAACCGGATTTCCCGAATTTGGCCATCAGGTAGCCGAATTCGATAACCGCTCTTGGAGCGATCTCAACGGTCCGCTCCGTCACCAGTATCTGGCCCTGTCTGGGCCGAACCGGAATTTCCAGCCCGACGAATTTTCCGATTTCCGGCGACCAGACACCCGCGGCATTGATCACCCGGGGGGTGGTGAGATCACCCCGAACCGTCTGGACCCGGAATGTTTTATGTCGTTTATCCGGTTGGATGGCGGTCACGGTTGCCCCGGTCCAGACCGTTGCGCCCCGTTTTTTGGCGTCCCGCACCAGGCCCCGGGCAAGGGCCATGGGATTCAGGGCACCATCCGAGGCAAATTCCAGGCCACCGGGGATATCATCGGCCAGATGCGGCATGTCCCCATGAATTTCCCCATGATCCAGCAACCGGACCGCAATGCCTTCGGCGGCCATCTGATGACAGAATGTTGCGGCGGCGTCCAGCTCCTCGTCATTTTCCGCCACCAGAAGGCTTCCGGTCTGTCGCCACTCGATGTCCTCATCCAGTTCGGCAGCCACAAGGGGAAACAGTTTCTGGCTGAGTTGGGCCAGTTGGCAGTCATATCCCGGCGTCTTGTCATTCACCAGAACATTGCCCTCGCAACGCCCGGAGGCGCCGGACGCAATGCCGCCTTTGTCAACCAGGGTGACCGACAATCCGGCTTTGGACAGAAAATGGGCGACGGATGCGCCGATGACACCACCGCCGACAATCACGGCATCCGGAAAATGGGACGAGGGGTTCATGGGGATGCTGGTCCTTAATTCCCAAGATAGGCATTGACGATGCGCGCGTCATTTTGCAGACTGTTGCCATCGTTTTCCATGACAATTTTGCCGGTTTCCAGAACATATCCATAATGGGCCAGCTTGAGGGCCGCCTTGGCGTTTTGTTCCACCAGAAGGATGGTGGCGCCGGATGCGTTCAACTGCCGGATGACCCGCATGATTTCCTGCACCAGAAACGGGGCAAGCCCCATGGATGGCTCGTCCAGCAGCAGAAGCTTGGGTTCATTCATGAGCGCCCGCCCCATGGCGAGCATCTGCTGCTCACCGCCGGACAACAGCCCGGCATCCTGTTTTCGCCGCTTTTCGAGAATGGGGAACAGACCAAACACCCGCTCCATCCGTTTTTTTCGCACCCCGTCATCCTTGAGCGTGAACGATCCCAGATCCAGATTTTCCTGAACCGTCATGCCCTTGAAAATACGCCTGCCTTCGGGAACATGAATCAGGCCATTGCGTACGGTTTCGTGCGCGGGAGAGCGGGTGATATCGTTTCCCAGAAACATGATTTTTCCGGCTGAACTTTTAACCAGCCCGGAAATGGTTCGCAGTGTCGTGCTTTTGCCGGCCCCGTTTGCACCCAGCAGCGCCACAATCTGGCCTTTTTTCACAACCAGGTTGATGCCCCGAAGCGCCACAATCTTTCCGTAGCAGGTTTCGATATCCTGAAGCTGAAGAACAATGTCACTCATGCCGGTCCGTTTTCTTCCTTTCCCAGGTAGGCTTCAATGACTTTGGGGTTGTTCTGAATTTCTTCAGCCCCTCCCTCCGCAATTTTATGGCCGTAATCGATCACGGTGATTCGCTCGGAAACCCGCATGACCAGCCCCATGTCATGCTCGATCAGCAGAATGGTGATACCCAGTTCATTTCGAATGCGGCCGATCAGTTGAATCAGCCGGTCTTTTTCGTCATAGTTGAGACCCGCCGCCGGCTCGTCAAACAACAGCAGCCTCGGCTGGGTGGCAAGTGCCCTGGCCCATTCCACCCGGCGCTGGTCCCCGTATGGGAGACTGCTGGCCGGACGGTCCTTTGCATCCAGAATACCCACAAAATCGAGACATTTTTCACTGACATCCCGAATATGTCGCTCTTCCCGTTTCTGGGATCCCGGATGAACCAGTGCCCCCCAGACCCCTGCCGTTGTCCGGCAGTGCATCCCGGACATGACATTTTCCAGAACGGTCATGTTTTTGAAAAGTCTCAGATTCTGGAAGGTTCTGGCCATTCCGCCCTGGGTGATTTTATGGGGGTTTTTTTTCATGAGGGAATGTCCCTGAAACAGGATGTCCCCCGAATCCGGTCTGTAAAAACCGGTCAGACAGTTGAAAACAGATGTTTTTCCCGCACCGTTGGGACCAATCAGGCTGGCAATGGCATGTTCTTCGATTCCAAAACTGAGATTGTCGATGACCGTCAACCCGCCAAAGCTTAAACTGATCTTTTTGATATCAAGCAGGGCCATAAAACACCTTTTTAGGATTTTTGGGCCGGCCAGATTCCCTGGGGCCGGTACAGCATGACCAGAAGCATCACCACCGCAAACACCAGAAGCCGCATGGACCCGATTCCGCGGAACACCTCCGGAAACAGCACCAGTGCGCCCGCACCGCAGACCACGCCCGGAATTTTGCCCATACCGCCGAACACCACCCCCAGAAGAATCAGGATGGATTGGGAAAAGGTAAATGTTTCCGGGGATATGGCCGTCATTTTGGCGGCATAGAAGCATCCGGCGATACCGGCGAAAACCGCGCCGATAATATAGGCATACAGTTTGATGGCCACCCGGTTGATGCCCATGGCTTCTGCGGCATCCTCGTCTTCCCGCACATACTGCCAGGCCCTGCCCAGACGGCTGTGTTGAAGCCGATAACTGGCAAAAATGGCCAGCAGCGCGAGGGCCAGAAAAACAAAATAATAATGACTGATCTGGTTGAGTTCGGTTCCAAAAAAATGGGGACGGTCAATGCCGATCAGACCGCTGGCGCCGCCGGTGATTTTCAGGTTTCTGGCGGCAATCCGGACAATTTCTCCAAATCCCAGGGTGACAATGGCCAGATAATCACTGCGAAGCCGCAGTGTCGGCCCGCCGATAATGACACCGGCCAGGGTGGCGAATGCCATGGCAACGGGAATGGTCAACCAGAAATTGAACCCGAACCGGGATGTCAGAATGCCGGTTGTATAGGCGCCAACCGCAAAAAAGGCCGCATATCCCAGATCCAGAAGCCCTGCGTACCCGACCACAATGTTCAGTCCGAGGCAGAGAATGACATAAAACCAGGTATTGGCCAGAACTTCCAGCACATAGTTATTGGCATATGCGGGAATCCCGATCAGGATGGCCAAAAACAGAACCAGCAAGGTCTTTTGATGGGTTTCAATCAGCCCCAAAATTCCGGTCGTCCGTGAAACCAGGGTGTCTGTTGTCATGTGTATGCGTCTCCCGCTCCCTGCCCTGCCCTGCCCCCTGCCCCCTTGCAGTTCTACATTCTCTCAATTTCCGTACGGCCCAAAAGACCGGTGGGCTTGAACACCAGAAGCAGGATCAGAATTCCGAAGGCAAACACATCTTTCCATTCGGATCCGATAAAGGGAATCTGGGTGCCGAACGATTCCAGAAGTCCCAGAATCAGTCCGCCCAGCATGGCCCCGGGAATGCTGCCGATGCCACCCATGACAGCGGCGGTAAATGCCTTGAGGCCAATGACAAATCCCATGAAAAAATGAATGGAGCCATAATATACCCCGGCCATTACTCCGGCGGCGGCCGCCAGGGCCGAACCCACAAAAAAGGTGACGGCAATGACCCGGTTGACATCGATTCCCATCAGCCGACAGGCGTCCTGATCGATGGAAATGGCCCTCATGGCTTTGCCATACATGGTTTTATTGATAAAGAGATGGAGGATTGTCATCAGAACCGCGGTTGCAGACACCAGAACCATCTGGGTAAAGGTGATATACACCTCGCCCATGGATATGCCTTCATAGCCCAGCCCGACCGTGAATGCCTTGAATTCCCCGTCTGTAATGGACATCACCAGATTGTACAGAATCAGGGAAACCGCCAGGGCCGTTATCAGAATGGACAATCGGGGGGCCTGAAGCATGGGACGGTAGGCAATGCGCTGAATGATCACCCCGATAAAACCGACTGCGATCATGCTGAGGGCCATGGTGGCGACAATTCCGGTCCACCCGTCTCCCAGAATGCCGCTGACAACCGACAGGATGGAAAATCCGATAAAGGCGCCAACCATATAGATATCACCGTGTGCAAAATTCAGCAGTTTGATGATACCATACACCATGGTATACCCCAGTGCGACGAGGCTGTAAAAGGAACCCAGTATCAGGCCGTTGGCCAGTTGCTGCAGGATGATGTCCAGATTTGACACAGTATTCCCTGGTGGTTCGAGTGGATGGACTGTGGAGGCTGACCGTTGAAAACGGATCGGAATGACAGAATATGGGATTTCAAATTTGAGATTTGAAATCTGAAATTTAAAACCTGTTCATTGGCCCGGACCAGACTGTTCCGGGCCAATGAGTTCCTGAAGACTCTTCAGTCAAACCAGTTACTTATTCAGTTCCCAGTTAGCGCCTTTGGCAACCAGTACCACAAAGTTGCTGCGGGCCAGCTTGTTTTCCGGCGTAAAGACGATGGGTCCGGCAATGCCGTTGAAATCCTTGGTGGCTTTCAGGGCTTTGACAATTGCGGCCTTGTCGGCGGATCCGGCTCTTTTAATGGCATCGGCCAGCAGATTCATGCCGTCATAGGACAGTGCGGAATAGGGACCGGGCTCCTGATTGAATTTCTTTTTGTAATTTTCGCCAAACGCCTTGGCTGACGGCAGATACTCCACTGTGGGGTTGGAAAAGCAGAATACACCCTCTGCCGCTTTTCCGGCAATTTCCATCAGTTTGGGCGAATTGGAACCATCACCCACAGCAATCAGTTTCATATAACCGTTCTGTCGAAGCTGTTTGATGACCAGTGCGCCATCGGCATAGTATGCGGTCCAGAAAACAGCGTCCGGTGACTTGGATTTCAGGCGGGTGACCAGGGCTGAATGATCCTGCTCGCCCTTGTTGACGACTTCCATGGCCACGATTTCAATACCGGCTTCCTTGCCTTTTTTCTCGGTCAGTTTGGCCAGATCTTCGGAATAGCCATCCCCCTGATGAATGACGGCCAGTTTCTTGACGCCTTTCTGTTTAAACAGATTCACCGCCGTAATGGCCTGATCATCACCCGTGCTGTTGACCAAAAATGTATTTCCCGGATTGGCGCTGACCAGTTTGGTGGAATTGGCTGCCGTAAGGACAATCGGAATACCGGCATCACCATAAATCTTGAGGGTGGGCAGTGTGGCGCCGGAGCAGTAGCCGCCAACCACGGCATTCACATTTTCCGAAACCAGCTTGCTGGCGGCTGCGGCGGCCTGCTGCGGATCGCAGGCGTCATCGGCGGTAACCGTCACGATGGTTTTGCCGGCAATTCCGCCTTTGGCATTGATTTCACTGACTGCCAGAAGAATGGCATTTTCCATATCCTTGCCATAGGTGGCCTCGGAGCCGGTGGTGGGAACCATGATGCCAATCTTCAGCTCGTCCGTCGCAAAAGCGGCATTGCTCATCACCATAAACAAACCAGCCAGAATCAGACAGACAGAAAAAACTTTTCTCATTGGTGAATCCCCCTTTATAAAAACGGTCATTGATGGATAACATGCCTCAAACAAAAAGGCTGAAGACTGAAGACTGAAGGCGCCGCAATCAGCATTCAGGCAGTTCAGCCGTCAGACGGTCAGGCGGCCTCTCGATACCACTACTCATACTCAATACGGTATGTATTTTTACGGTAAACAATCATGAATCATTCCGGGAGGTTAACCCCCACATGCACATATAAAAATGACAGATACCGCTGTTAATTCAACATTCAAAACTTTTTTCCATCTTCCCGGTAAACAATCAATACCGGTAATGGTCCGGCTTGAACGGTCCATCCACCGGAACGCCCAGATAATCGGCCTGGGACTGGCTCAGCCGGGTGAGACGGACACCCAGTTTTCCGATGTGCATCCGGGCCACTTCCTCATCAAGCTTTTTGGGCAGGGTATAGACCTTTTTCTCGAATTTGCCGGTTGCCAGTTCGATCTGGGCCAGGCACTGATTGGTGAAACTGGTACTCATGACAAAGCTGGGATGGCCGGTGGCGCATCCCAGATTGACCAGTCGCCCTTCGGCCAAAACCAGAATCGACCGTCCGGATTCCAGGGTCCATTTGTCAACCTGGGGTTTGATCGTAGTTTTTTTGCAGTGTGGATTGGATTCCAGATAGCGCATATCGATCTCATTATCAAAATGACCGATGTTGCAGATGATGGCCTCGTTTTTCATCTGCTCCATGTGTGCCCCGGTTATGACCTGACAGCAGCCGGTCGCGCTGACAAAAATATCGCCAACAGACGCCACCTCTTCAAGGGTTGCGATCTGATACCCTTCCATGGCAGCCTGAAGCGCACAGATCGGATCCACTTCGGTGATGATCACCCGTGCGCCAAAACCTCTCATGGACTGGGCGCATCCCTTGCCCACATCTCCGTAACCGCATACAACCACAATTTTGCCGGCCACCATGATATCGGTAGCCCGCTTGATACCGTCAGCCAGGGATTCCCGGCACCCGTACAGGTTGTCAAATTTGGATTTGGTGACGGAGTCATTGACATTGAATGCCGGAAACAGCAGCTCATCATTGGCCGCCAGATGATACAGCCGGTGCACGCCGGTGGTGGTTTCTTCGGAAACCCCCCGAATGCCTGCGGCAACCCGCTGCCACAGTTTCGGATCCCGGGCATAGGATGTTTTCATCCGGTCCATCAGGCATTTCAAATCCGGATTGGTGTAGGTTTCATCCAGCATGGCCGGATTGTTTTCAATTTTGGCGCCCTGATGCACATAGAGCGTGGCATCTCCGCCATCATCAACGATCAGATCCGGGCCTTTGCCATCCGGCCACAACAGGGCCTGCTCGGTACACCACCAGAATTCCTCCAGCGTCTCGCCCTTCCAGGCAAAAACCGCGGCAGATCCGTTGACGGCAATGGCCGCCGCCGCGTGATCCTGGGTGGAAAAAATATTGCAGGTGGCCCATCGGACATCCGCACCCAGCGCGGTGAGGGTTTCGATCAACATGGCGGTCTGAATGGTCATGTGGAGACTGCCGGTGATTCGAAGCCCTTTCAGGGGCTGAAGCGGCCCATATTTTTCCCGGACTGCCATCAGCCCGGGCATTTCATTTTCGGCAAGCTGCAGTTCCTTGTTGCCGAATTCGGCCAGAGACAGATCCGCCACCCGGTAAGGCAGTGACAGATCCAGCTCCAGAACACCATTTTTATCCCGTTTTAATTCAGAAACGGACATATACATTAAACTCCTTCTGGATATGGAAAATCAGATTTCAGGATTCAGAATTCAGTAGAAATTCGGTAATTTCATTTTCATACATTGGGCTCAACCTACAGATATAATTCATGATCATTTATCATGAAAATATTAGTATCAAGAGGCCGCCTGACCGTCAGACAGCAGCTTTGCCTGAATGCTGTTCGCTGCGCCTTCAGTCTTCAGCCTTTTTCCTGGTTCAAATTCCGGCCTTTTCCCGCAACACCGCCGCCATATTGGTGTGTTCCCAGGTAAATTCGGGTTCGGTTCTTCCAAAATGACCGTAGGCGGCTGTTTTTCTGTAAATGGGTCTTAAGAGGTCGAGATATTCGATGATGGCGGCAGGCCGGAAGTCAAATGTGTCCCTGACAATTTCCTTGACCCGTTCTTTCGGGATCAACCCGGTACCCATCATGTCGATCATGATCGAAACCGGCTCGGCCACACCAATGGCATAGGCAATCTGGATTTCACATTTTTTGGCAATGCCCGATGCCACAATATTTTTGGCGACATGGCGGGCCATATAGGATGCGCTGCGATCCACCTTGGACGGATCCTTGCCGGAAAAGCAGCCGCCGCCGTGGCTCCCCTGACCGCCATAGGTATCCACAATGATTTTTCGGCCGGTCAGACCGCAGTCGGCCATGGGGCCGCCCAGAACAAATTTGCCCGTCGCATTGATGTAATACCGGGTGTCGCCGTCCATCATTTCCCGGGGAACCACCTTGCGGATGACTTCCTCGATAATGGCTTCTTTCAGGTCCTCGTAGGTGACATCCGCTTTGTGCTGCGCCGCGATGACTATGGTATCCACCCGTTTGGGCGTTCCGTTTTCATATTCGATCGTGACCTGGGTCTTGCCATCGGGACGCAAAAAATCCAGGCTGCCATTCTTCCGGACAACAGACAGGCGCTGACACAGCTTGTGCGCATACATGAGGGGCATCGGCATCAGCTCCGGGGTTTCATCCGTTGCAAATCCAAACATCAGGCCCTGATCACCGGCGCCCTGATCCTTGAACAGGCCTTCTCCAATGTTAACGCCGCAAGCGATATCGGGAGACTGGTGATCGATGCTGGTCATGACGGCACAGGTTCGCCAGTCAAACCCCATCTGGGATGAATGATAACCGATTTCCTTGATGGCTTCTCTGGCAATTTCCGGCATTTCGACATAGCAGGTCGTGGTGATTTCACCGGCCAGAAACACCAGCCCGGTCGTAACCAGGGTTTCACAGGCCACGCGGCAGTTTTTATCCTGGGACATGATGGCATCCAGCACCGAGTCGGATATCTGGTCTGCAACTTTATCGGGATGACCTTCGGTAACGGATTCGGATGTAAAAAAGGATTTTTCGATGGACATAATTGTAAAATCTCCTTGCGCAGTTACCCATTCCTCAGAAGTGGGAATGGATATGAAATGTAATATGCCGGAACAGATTCATTTCGGCGTTGTATATGGGCGAACGCCAATCACCCGGCAAAAGCCGGTTTCAAGATCCGGTTGTCAATAAGTCTGGTCTTTCCCACCCGGACCGCCAGCGCCATCAGTGCCGGACCATCGATGGTTTCAAGGGGTTCCAGACTCTCCGGGTGGCAGATGGAAACATAGTCGATTACGGTATTGTCAAATGATTGTATCAGAACGCATGCTGCTTTGACAATCGTATCGGCATCGGTTACACCCGCATCGATCATTCTTTGGGATTGCAGCAGGGACTGTGACAATGACAGGGCGGCAGGCCGTTCATTTGGCGCAAGATAGGTGTTCCGGGAGCTTTTGGCAAGCCCGTCCGGTTCCCGGATAGTCGGACTGGCGATGATTTCCACGTCCATATCCAGATCCTGAACCATGCGCCGAATGACCAGTACCTGCTGGTAGTCTTTTTGACCAAAAATCGCGATGTGGGGCCTGGTGATATTGAACAACTTGGCAACGACAGTGGCAACGCCCCTGAAATGGCCGGGACGAGACAATCCGCAGAGATGATTGGGGAGTGATTCCAGACTGATAAATGTCTGATAGCCGCTGCCGTAGAGATCGGCTGCTTCCGGCGTGAACAGAATATCCACTCCGGCGGACTGACAGGACAGAACGTCCTGCTCCAGATTTCTGGGATAGGCGCCAAAATCCTCATTGGGGCCGAACTGGGTCGGGTTGACGAATATGCTGGTGATCAGAACATCTGAGGCCGCTTTTGCACGGTTCATCAATGACAGATGTCCCTCATGGAGAAATCCCATGGTCGGAACAAGTGACAGTGTTTTGCCCTGCAACCGCATTTCAGTTGCCAATGCCTGCATTTCGGCTTTTCGGGAAACGATTTTAATGATGCCCCCCCTTACCTGGCAGAACCAGAATGTCGCACACAAAAACGCAAATCCGGTTACTTTTTATGGAAACCATGATATGATTTTATGATTTTTGATAATCAATCATTTCTCCGGGTTGCATGGCCATGCCTGAAATGGGATCGCGTTATCCTTTGCCGGAATGATCAATTGAGATGCCGTTATTCGCAGAACAGATATCTTGAATGGTCATATATATCAAGCTGTTTTTTGAAAACACACATTATTTTACGATCCATGAAGGGCAATACGCTAAAAAACAGTCACGCATTGCAACGATTATGCTGAAATGATATTTCTGAAAATCAGATGTCAGAATGAACGCCAGTTGAAATCTTTTTTGCAAAATTATTTATCGCCCCTATCTTTTGGGACTCGAAAGGAAATTTGAATGGACATGGTCAGCGAATCAAACGACAATCCGGCGCGTATTCAGCCGGTGCGTCTTGAACTGGACAGCAAAATCAAATTCAGTTGTCATAAGGGTGTTCGATGTTTTACCCAGTGTTGCCGCGGTATCCGGATTTTATTGACACCCTATGATATTATCCGAATGAAAAACCGCCTGGGACTATCCTCGGAAGATTTTCTGGCCATTTATACGGAACCCCAACTGCTTGAAAAAACAGACCTCCCGGTCATCACACTGAAACTGCTGGATGATGACGCCAAATCCTGTCCATTTGTTCGGGAGGATGGGTGCCTGATTTATGCTGACAGACCCTCAACCTGCCGGTACTATCCCCTTGGCGTGGCCTCACTCAGCCACAAGGAAAATGCCGACGATGAGGGATTTTTCATCCTGATCGAAGAGCCCCATTGCAAAGGCTTTGAAGAGGATAAGGTCTGGACGATCCGGGACTGGCGAAAAGATCAGGGCGTGGATGTCGATGACGATATCAATGCCGGCTGGACTGATCTTCTGGTTCGGAAGCGATCGTTTCCCAAAAATATCGCCCTGACCGAAAAAAGCAAGCAACTCTTTTTTATGGTCAGCTACAACATCGACCAATTCCGGGACTTTGTGTTCAACAGCAGTTTTCTCACCCGATATCCGATTGACGATGAGACGCTTGAAAAAATAAAAACCAGTGAAATCGAGTTGCTTCGGTTTGGATTGAACTGGCTCAAGTCCCTTCTGTTCAGGGACAGCCCCAATGAAGGCTGAAGACTGAAGGATAAAGGATAAAGGATGAAGGTTCGGCGCGCTGCGTTCCGGCTGAGCCGGTCGTTGGACGGTCAGGCGGCTTCTCAATACGCAATACTCATATCTCAATACTGAATGTGTTTTCATGGTTGACATCGTATTGATTAAAAAATAGAAATGAAACCTGCACGTGAAAACGTCAGCAAAGGACTGGGGACAATGGATATTCAGTTGAATGGCCTGGTGATCATCTGCGGAAATTACGGCAGCGGCAAAACAGAGGTTGCGGTTAACCTGGCCGCATACCGGAAACAGATGGGAGACACGGTTCAAATTGCCGATCTGGATCTGGTCAATCCCTATTTTCGAACCCGGGAAGCCAGAAAACAGCTTGCAGAACTGGGCGTCGAGGTGATACTGCCGGCAGAGATGTATATTCATGCCGACCTGCCGATTCTATCCCGTTCGGTCAGCGGCATGATACGCAATTCTGCGGGCCTCAGCATTCTGGATGTGGGCGGAGACGATGCCGGTGCAACGGTTTTGTCATCTCTGGCAAATTCGTTCCAGGGGAAAACCCCCAGAATGCTTCAGGTGGTCAATCCCTTCCGGCCCCAGACAGAAACCCTGGCCGGCGTGCTGAAAATCAAATCGGCTATCGAGCGGGCCTCCAGGCTGTCAATCAACGGTTTTGTCGGAAATGCCAATCTGATCGATGAAACCACGCCCGAGATCGTTTTTGAAGGATATGAACTGTTAACCCGTGTGTCCGATGAAACACAAATCCCGCTGGAATTCATTACCATTCCGGAAGAACTCAGGGACACGGTTTCTGCGGATAAATTTGATGTTCCCATATTGTTTATTCAACGCCAACTGATACCCCCCTGGAAACTGACCGGAAGACCCAGAACGTTTCTCCCGATTTTCAGTGAAACCGGTTGAATGGCGGATGTGCATATTTTGTGAAAATTCCTTTCAGGTGTGAGAGATTGAACGGGTTTCTTTTGTCATTTTGGCCTTTTGCCTCTTGACGGATAGGTCAATCCGTCTCACATTTTGAATTTTTAATCCCGACCAATTTTTACAGGAGTAATATTCATGACCTATCAGCATATCATTGACAGTAATCGGTGCAAGGGCTGTGGCCTGTGTGTGGGTGTGTGTCCCAAACATGTTCTGGAAATCGCCAAAGAGGTCAATGTCAAAGGCTATTTCCCGGCTTACCAGGCGCGTCCGGAAGACTGTGTGTTTTGTACGACCTGCTGCATCATGTGTCCGGATGTGGCGATAACGATTGTTGAACTGGATGCCGTTCCGGCATAATGGAGGAAAAGATCCATGAGAAAAGTGCTCATGAAAGGAAATGAGGCGATTGGCGAGGCGGCGATTCGCGCCGGATGTCTGAATTATTTTGCTTATCCGATTACGCCCCAGTCAGAAGTGGCGGAGTATTTGTCCAAACGCATGCCCGAAGTGAATGGTGTATTTTTGCAGGGCGAAAGCGAGGTGGCGGTCGGGTACATGATTTTTGGTGCGGCGGCATGCGGCGCACGGGTCATGACCACATCCTCCAGCCCGGGCATCAGTCTGATGAGCGAGGCTATCAGCTATATCGCCGGCGCGGAATGCCCGGCCGTGTTTGTCAACATCATGCGCGGCGGCCCGGGTCTGGGTGGCATTCTGCCGTCCCAGGCCGATTACCTTCAGGCCACCAAAGGCGGTGGGCATGGGGATTACCGGCTTCTGGTGATGGCCCCGGCCAGCGTTCAGGAGGCGGTGGAGATGGTCATGCAGGCGTTTCCCCTTGCCGAAAAATATCGGAACCCGATCATGATTCTGGGTGACGGCCTGATCGGTCAGATGATGGAGCCGGTCGTATTTCCGGACGATCTGAAAACAGAACCCGGCAATAAAAATGACTGGGCCACCAATGGCATGGATTTCCGTGGCAGCGACAAACGGAATCTGGTCCGCTCGCTGTATCTGGACCCCGAAGTTCTGAATGCCCAGAACCTGAAACTGAAAGCCAAATATGAACAGATGAAGCGGGAGGAAATCCGCTACGAGTCTTACAAAACCGATACCGATTATCAGGTTTTGATTGTCAGCTATGGCACCATGAGCCGGGTTTGCAAAACAGCCATTGACAATCTGCTGGAAGAGGGAATCCGTGTGGCCCTGATTCGGCCTCAGACCCTGTTTCCCTTTCCGGAAGCCGCCATTCGTCAGGCAGCCTCTGCAAAATCCTGCCGTGTGGTCATGTCCATCGAAATGAGCATGGGCCAGATGCTGGAAGATGTGGACCGGAGTGTTCAGGGCAGACTGCCGGTTGAGTGGTATGGCAAATGTGGCGGGGACGTTCCGACTCCGGAAGAAGTTGCCGATTC
Organism: Desulfobacteraceae bacterium UBA4064; assembly: GCA_002382065.1. Lineage (GTDB taxonomy): Bacteria > Desulfobacterota > Desulfobacteria > Desulfobacterales > Desulfatirhabdiaceae > UBA4064. Next base: position 18,268 of record DFZE01000014.1, on the reverse strand, counting down.
GGTCAAATCCTTTTTACAGAAATACAGCAAGGAGTAACATCCATGGGAAAAACATTTCACAAACCGGAGGCGCTTTCCGATGCCCAGACCCACTACTGTCCGGGCTGCACCCATGGCGTGATTCACAGACTGGTTGCAGAAGTCATCGATGAACTTCAGATTCGGCGCAGAACCGTGGGTATCGCGCCGGTCGGATGCGCGGTTCTGGCCTATAATTATTTTACCTTCGATTTTCAGGAAGCGGCCCATGGACGAGCCCCGGCCATGGCAACCGGCATCAAGCGGGTTCGTCCGGATCTGATGGTGTTCACCTATCAGGGAGACGGAGACCTGGCCAGTATCGGCATGGGTGAAATCATTCATGCGGCCAACCGGGGCGAAAAATTTACGACCATTTTTGTCAACAATGCGGTTTATGGCATGACCGGCGGCCAGATGGCGCCGACCACCATGCCCAATCAGCGGACCACCACGTCTCCATTCGGACGGAACGTGGCAGATGTGGGCATGCCCATCAAGGTGGCCGAACTTCTGGCCGCGCTTCAGACCCCGGCGTACATCAGCCGCCAGACCGCCATCAAACCCAAATATATTGTCAAGGCCAAAAAAGCCATCAAAAAGGCGTTTGAATACCAACTGGCAGGAAAATGTTTCAGTTTTGTCGAAGTGGTCAGCACCTGCCCCACCAACTGGGGTATGACCGCACTGGAAGCGGTCAACTGGGCCGAAAACACCCTGTTGCCCTATTATCCGCTGGGAGATGTCAAGACCCCGGAGTGAGTCGTGGTCATTCGCTGAAATACTCAATCAATCATGACAGGCAGCCTTCAGAACCGAATATATTTTGAAGGCTGTCAGGAGGAATACATGCAAAGTGAGGTTATGTTTGCCGGTTTTGGGGGACAGGGCATTCTGTTAAGTGCCAAAATTCTGGCCCATGCCGGAATGGAGCAGGGATTTGAAGTGGGATGGATACCGTCTTACGGCCCGGAAATGCGGGGCGGTACCGCTTATTGCACCGTCGTTATTGCCGACAAGCCTATCGGCTCTCCGATCATTCGCAATCCAAAACACCTGGTGGCGATGAACCGCCCGTCTCTGGAAAAATTTGCACCGGTTGTCAAGCCCGGTGGCGTCATTCTGATCAACAGCTCCCTGATATCGATCGGTTCAAATCGCCCGGATGTCGATGAACTGGCGATTCCGGTCAATGATATCGCAACTGCAGCCGGCAGCCTCAAATCCGCAAATATCGTTGCCCTGGCTGCGTTTGTCGCCAGAAGCGGAATTGTGGACAATGAAATTTTACGGGAATGTATTCGGGAAGAATTTGCCGCCAAAGCCAAACTGATTCCCCTGAACATGAAGGCGTTTGATGAAGGCGTGAAAGCGGCTCAAAAAAAATGAAACTGTCGATTCCCGATTATATCGCATCAATTGCACCGTACAAACCCGGCAAACCCCTGGATGAACTGGCCCGTGAAACCGGAATTACCCATGCCATCAAACTGGCCTCCAATGAAAATCCCATCGGGCCATCCCCTGCCGCGATAACCGCCATTCAACACGCGCTGACCGACCTGCACCGCTATCCGGACGGGTCGGGGCATGCACTGGTTGTCAAACTGGCAAATAAACTGAGTATCGATCCGGGTCAGATCGTTTTGGGAAACGGTTCGGATGATATTATCGGCATTCTGACCCGGGCCCTGATCCGGCCCGGAGATGAAGTCATTGTCCCGTCACCGTCATTTCTGATGTATGACATCATGGTGCGCTCCTGCGGCGGCGTGTCCGTCGTGGTTCCTCTGAAGGACCGGGCCATTTGTATCGACGATATTCTGGCGGCTGTCACGCCCCGCTGTAAAATGATTTTTCTGTGCAACCCCAACAACCCGACCGGTTCGATTGTCAGCAAAACGCATTTTGAAAAACTGCTCGCATCGCTGCCCCGGGACATTCTGGTTGTGGTGGATGAGGCGTATATTGAGTTTGTCCGGGATCCCGCCTGCGCCAGAAGTCTGGCCTGTGATGCCGAAAAAAATCCGATTGTTACCCTTCGCACCTTTTCAAAGGCTTATGGTCTGGCCGGGCTTCGGATCGGATACGGGGTCATGTCAAAAGACCTGGCTGATATTCTGCATCGGGTGCGTCAACCCTTCAACACCAATTCACTGGCTCAGGTTGCGGCGATTGCCGCGCTGGATGATGACCGGTTTCTCCAAAAAACCATTGACATGGTTCATGAGGGTCTGGATTATTTTTATGCCGAATTGACCCGGGCCGGAATCGCCCATTTTCCCACCCAGGCCAATTTCATGCTGATCAATGTTGGCCAAAGCGCCGATGCAGTGTTTGAAAAACTGCTGCATAAAGGGGTCATTGTCCGGTCCATGCGCGCCTACAGCTATCCGGAATATATCCGGGTAAATGTCGGGCAGCCCCGGGAAAATCAACGGTTCATCCAATCCCTGGAATCGGTACTGTTGCGATCATGAATACATCGACATCCCAAAATCAGGTTATGGACAGCCATTCACCCTTCGAGATCAATGGAAAGGCCATACTCATTACCATAGACGGCCCTGCCGGCGCCGGCAAGACAACCATCAGCCGATGTCTGGCCGGCAAACTGGGATACCGGTATCTGGATACCGGCGCCCTGTACCGGGCCATTGCCTGGGCGTTCCATCATGCCGGCCTCAATCCGGATTCCGAAAATGATTCCCGAATCGAAGCATTTCTGAAAACCCTGCTCCTTCAAACCGATTGCACCAAAAATCTGGATACCGTGATCCGGGTGAATGGCCGGGACGTTTCCGCCCACATCCGATCTCCGGAAATTGCCATGCTGGCATCGGCCATTTCGGCAAAACCGGCTGTTCGCCGGTATCTTCTTGAGTTGCAGCAGGAAATTGGCCGGCCAGGGGGGGTGGTGTGTGAAGGCCGCGATATGGGAACCGTGGTGTTTCCCCATGCCGATATCAAATTTTATCTGGATGCCTCCTGTGAAATCCGGGCACGGAGACGATTGCTGGAATTGCCGGATAACAGCGGTATCTCTCTGGCGGATCTGATATCCCTGATACAACAGCGGGATCAGGCGGACAGTACGCGGGAGATTGCACCGCTTAAAATGCCGGATGACGCCATCCTGATCGATTCCTCGGATCTGGATATCGATGGTGTCATCGCCCGCATGGAAGGCCATCTTCGGGCTCTGGCCCGGAACCGGGCCATCTGGCGGTGATCATTTTCTGTATTCCAAAATTCATATCAAGTTCTCCATCATGTCCAATCCCAACAGTTTTTACAAAGTCGAAAAAGAAGGTCCGATTGCCCGGGTGTTTCTGAACCGTCCGGAAAAGAAAAATGCCATGGGACCCGACGCCTGGACAGAAATCCTCCCCATTTTTCAGGATATTGAGGATGATGATGCCATTCGGGTGGCCATCGTGGCCGGAGAAGGCCGGGATTTTTCCGCCGGTATCGATCTGATGGGCATGGCCCCCATGCTGTCCACCCTGAAAAACTGGGATTTCAGCGCCAAAGCAACCGTTCGTCTGTTTCATGACCTGTTTCCCCTTCAGGAAGCCATGACCTGTGTGGAAAAATGTTCAAAACCCGTTATTTGCGCATTTCACGGATATTGCATCGGTGCGGCCCTGGATCTGGGGACGGCCTGTGACATCCGCCTGGCCAGCCAGGATGTCCAGATATCCCTCCGGGAGGCGGCGGTTTCCATTATTGCCGATGTGGGGGTGCTGCAGCGCCTGCCCCTGATTGTGGGACAGGGTGTGGCCCGGGAAATGGCCTTTACGGCCAAATTCATTGACGCCGGTCGCGCCAAAGCTGTCAATCTGGTCAACGCGGTTTATCCGGACAAGGAATCATTGCTGAAAGGCGCCCAATCCATGGCAATGGAAATCGCTCAAATGGCGCCGTTGGCAGTTCAGGGCGTGAAAGAGGTTCTCAATTTCTGTCGGGGGAAAAGCATTGCGGATGGTCTGGAATATACGGCAGCCCGAAGCGCCATGATCCTGCCATCAGACGATCTGGCCGAAACCATGGCGGCTCTCATGGAAAAACGGCAGCCGGTTTATACAGGCAAATAACATTTCGGTCAAAATTGAACGCCCTCTTCTTTTCAGAAGAGGGCGTTTTGGGTGAAAAACCTGCAGGGCGGGTGATCCCTGCAGATGGCACAACCAGTACTATTTGGGGTAGTTTCCTTTGAATGTTGTTGTTTTTACCACGTTTTCGGCATTGAAAACCGCAGCGCCTTCCTTGACATAAACCTTGAATGCGCCATCGGAAATGGTGGTCCACCATTTTTCCAGTTGCGTAAAGGCATCAATGCCTTTTTCTTTCAGCTTGAACCCGCCGGTCACCATCAGGCTCATCAGGGACTGACGCCCGTCAAACATGCCATGAACCCGGAGCTGATTGGTTTTTCCCGGTGGAATCCACTGGGTCTCCATGGCGCTCAGGGTGTTCAGATCAAACTCCTCAAATGCCACCGTAAATTTCAGGCTTTCCAGCATGACCGGAAACGGATTCGGATTTTCAATGTTAAATATAAAGGCCAGATCCAGCGGCGCACCATAATCTCCCTTCGTGCCCTTGGTGGGTTCAACTTTGCTGCTATAATACCACCAGCCCCAGCAATGCGCCACTTCCATGGAATCCAGTGTCACGACCGGCGCCTTGAAATTCTGATCCGTGGGCTTTGGCGCCAACCCGGCGCAACCGGTTATCATCCCTGCAATGGCCAGAACCAGTGCAATTTTCCATACACAGTTACCTTTTGTCATGTTTTGCCCCCTCTTTTACCTATAAAATCAGGCAAGCCATCGTTTTCTGCGTTTATAGTGCTTGACATCCCGAAAGCTTTTTCTGCCGCCAACATCTTTCAGCCCCAGATAAAAATCCTTGATATCCGGATTTTGCCGAAGCTTGTCCGCGGTATCATCCATCACGATCCTGCCGTTTTCCATGACATAGGCGTGCGGCGCAACATTCAGTGCCAGCTTGGCATTCTGCTCGACCAGCAGAATCGAAATCCCCTCATCCCGGTTAAGCTGGGTGATGATGTTGAAGATTTCATGAATCAGAAGCGGCGCGAGCCCCATGGACGGTTCATCCAGCAGAATCAGTTTGGGGCTGGTCATCAGGGCTCTGCCGACAACGGTCATCTGCTGTTCACCGCCGCTGATGAATCCGGCGGTTTCGTTGCGCTTTTCCCGAAGCCTGGGGAAATAATGATACACCATTTCCAGGCCGTCCTTGACAGATCGACCGATCTTTTTTCGCAAATGCGCACCGACTCTCAGGTTCTGTTCCACGGTCAGGTGCTCAAACACGCGCCGGCCCTCGATGACCTGAACAATGCCCAGTTTGGCAATTTTCTCGGCGCGCATTTTGTCGATCCGCTCCCCCATGAACTCGATGGAGCCGTCCGTCACCTGGCCATCCTCGTGGTTCAGCAACCCCGATATGGCTTTCAGCGTGGTGCTTTTCCCGGCGCCATTGGCGCCCAGAAGGGCGACAATGGCGCCTTTGGGAATTTCAATCGAAACGCCCTTGATGACCAGAATGACTTCATGGTATTTGACTTCGATATTGTTGATCTTCAGAATCATTTCAGCAGTTGACAAGCTTCGACCCTCCTTGGTTTACCACCCCAGCCAGTCTTTTTCCCATTTTGCAGGCCATCCGGCTTTCATATCCACCTCATCCAGTATGGAAAACTGTCCGCCTTTGTACTCATAGATATTGGCCTTGCTCTGGGGACGATGATCGGTTGCCGAAAAGGACACGGGCGCCAGGCCCAGCCCGATTTCAACATCCTTCATGGTTTCAAAGCCTTTTTTCAGAATTCCCTCGCCCGTCAGATCTCCGGCCTTGTCTGCGCGCCGGAGTGCTTCCGCCAGTCCCAGCACATTGGCCCAGGCCTGGGTGGTGTGAATCGTGCGTTTTTCAAGCGGAATACCCGGATTGAATTTCTGGGCATATTCCTTGACCTTGTCCATCAGTTTGACATCCTGGCCCAAAAACGCCCAGGGAGCGCAGCCCATGGTGCCTTCTGCCGCTTTTCCGGCCAGCATGGGCAGTGCTTCGTCAAATCCCCAGTTTTTGATAATATGATCCGCGCCCAGTTCCAGTGCATAGGCATCCCGCAGGGTTGCGGCAACCGACATGACCGTATGGTGTGCAGAACCACATCGGGTTTGAATTCTTTCAATGCCAGAATCTGGCTTTTGGTGTCGATGGCAAAAAGGGAAATATCCTGCTTGGGTCCGATTTCAAACCCCAGCAGAGTCGCCTGATCCTCGGCCGCCTTGATCGAGGTGCTGCTGAAAGGCGATGCAACCATGTAGGCAAACGCAATCTTGGGTTTTCGTTTGCCAAAGTCGGCTTTTGTCGGCCATTTTTTATTGAACCAGGCGGTAATCAATCCACCAGATGGCCGTCATCGTCAATAAACCCCTTGTCATCGGAATGCAGCCAGCCATCCCGAAGGGTCTTGGCCGTGGCTTCGGGATTTTTGTAATAGCCTTTAAAAACGGATGAACTGCAGGTGATGATTTCACCCTCATCGGTAATTTTGATTTCGGTTCCCGGAATGGGGTGGCCAACCGTATCGAATTTGATATCGCCGCTCCGATGAACCACGGAAATGCCCGCGACCTCGGTCTGACCATAAATCTGTTTGAGATTGACCCCCAGCGCATGGAAAAACCGGAAGTGATCCGGCCCCATGGCAGCACCGCCGGTATAGGCATTGCGGACACGGGACAGACCCAGATGATCCTTCAGTTTTTTCTGAACCAGAACATAGGCCAGCCACTCCAGAAATTTCCAGTGAAGGGGAACCGGTTTCTTGTCAAACTTCAGGTTGGCCACATGATAGCCGATCCGGGTGGA
>DFZE01000014.1:0-11172 GCA_002382065.1 Desulfobacteraceae bacterium UBA4064 | reverse complement strand
CTTTGGGCAGGGAGGTGGTCCCGGAGGTGTAGAACAGCAGGGCCGTATCGTCCCCCTGTCCCATTTGAATCAACTTTTCAAACAGTCCCGGTTCTTTCTGATCCAGTTCCCGGCCTTTTTTCCGGACCTCCGCCAGGCTGATGAGAATATCCTGGTGATAATGGCGCATGCCCTTGGGGTCATCCCAGATGATTTTTTCCAGTTTGGGGCATTCGTTGGCGATTGACAGGGCCTTGTCCACCTCTTCCTGTCCCTCGCCAAACAGAAACCGGGTGTCCGAATGATCGATGATATACCGGACCTCTTCCATCAGACAGTCCTGAAACAGCCATACCCCGACACCGCCGGCGCACAGGGCGGCCATTTCGGCCCACAGTCCTTCGGGGCGGTTGGCCCCGATCATGGACACCTTGTCGCCCGGCTGTAATCCCAGGCTGATCAGACCCAGTGCGATCTGTTTGACATTATCCAGATAATCCTGCCAGGTAAACGGCCGCCAGATGCCATATTCCTTTTCCCGCATGGCCACACGGCTTGTGCCATACCGGGTCGCCTGCTGAAAGAAAAGTCGGGGGATGGTCAGGTCTTTCGATATTTCGACAGATGATTCGGGGCTGGATGAATCCATTTTAGGCTCGTGTTGCATACAGGTCCTCTTCTCCCAGATACGCCCGGATGACTTCGGGATTGCTCTGTACCTCATCGGGTGCGCCATCCATGATCATGTTTCCAAAATTCAGAACGAATACGCGGTCGGACAAATCCATCACCACGCCCATGTCGTGTTCGACCAGAAGACAGGTCACCTGCCATCGTTTTTCCTGATTGATGTCCAGAATGAAGCGGGCCATGTCCTCAACTTCTTCCAGGTTCAGTCCGGCAAGGGGTTCATCCAGAATAAGCAGCTCCGGCTCCAGTGCCATGGCCCGACCCAGCTCGACCCGCTTTTGAAGGCCATATGGGAGCATTCCCACGGGTTTATTTCGAATATGCTGAATTTCAAGCAGATCGATAATTTCTTCTTCGATGAATTTCCGGTGTTCAATTTCCTCTTTTGCAGCTTTACCTTTATATATGGCGCAGCTCCAAATACCGGATTTCATGTGGATGTGCCGCCCCAGCCGGATGTTGTCAAGTACCGTCATGCCGCCAAATACCTCGACTTTCTGAAAGGTTCTGGCAATACCCAACCGGGCCCGTTCCGATGGATTGACATGATTGATCTGCCGGCCATTGAAATGCACAGCACCTTTTTGCGGCTTGTACAATCCACTGATGCAGTTCATCATGACGGTTTTGCCCGCACCGTTCGGGCCGATGACAGAATGAATTTCACCTTTTCGAATCTTGAGTTTGACGCCTGCCAGCGCCGTGACCTTTCCAAAAAACATATGGACATCATCCAGCTCCAGCAGAAAATCGTTCGGTTGTGATGTATCGCCCACCCGAGTGTTACCTCCTGTCCGAATTGTCATGGTTAACCCTCAGCTCCGAAAGCCGGACCATCATCGGCGGAGCTGTTAATGAACTATATTCATTTGTTATATTCTTATATATTATTTGTTTTTTATTTAGTCAAGCTAAATTATGGCTAAAATCAAAATAATTCTATGCGATATAATGAGACGGGTTGAATCAACATTGGGGACTCTCAGGCAACCTGTCTTCCGACATGGCCGGAATCTGAAAAAATAATCATCGGGACACGGGAACTCTCTAACATTCAATACTTGAACTTAATTCAACTTTATAAGAATATTCAAATATAACTTGACTTATTGAAACGATTCAATTATTAGAAATTCATAGTTTGAATCAAATTCGACATTATAATAATCTTCAAAACAAGATGATCTGAAATATGACACAGCCCTTTGGCTGCGCAAGGAGCGATTCAATGGATTTTGCATTTACCAGAGAACAACTCATGTTCAAGAAGGAAGTGATCAATTTTGCACGAAAAGAGATTGTTCCCCGCGTTCAGGAACATGATCTGAACAGTGAATTCGATTTTGAATCTTTTCGAAAAATGGGTGATTTCGGCATTCTGGGGCTTCATTTTCCAGAAGAACTGGGCGGCGGCGGGGCAGATGTCATTACCACGGTCCTGGCCGGCGAAGCCTTGGGTGAGGCCGGTGTGGATGGCGGCCTCACCCTGGCCTATGGCGCGCATACATTTTTATGTGCGGACACCATTTTCAGACATTCCACGGAAACGCAGCGAAAAAAATATATTCCCAGACTGGCCAGCGCGGAAATTCTTATATTCTAAACGGGACCAAAATGTGGATCACCAATGGACCCATTGCCGACGTGGCGGTTGTCTATGCCAAAACACAGCCCGAACTTCAGCATGCCGGAATATCTGCGTTTATTGTCGAGAAAGGCACGCCGGGCTTCACGGCGGGTCCGCCCCTCAAAAAAATGGGTGTTCGAACTTCCCAGACATCCGAACTGATTTTTCAGGATTGTGAAATTCCGGCGGAAAACCTTCTGGGACATGAGGGTGAGGGGTTTCTCATGGCCATGCAGACCGTGGAGTGGGACCGCAGTGCGCTCCTGGCGCCGTTTGTGGGATCATCCACCTACCTGCTGAAAAAATGTTCCCAGTACGCCAAAGGCCGCGTTCAGTTTGGCCGCCCCATTGGCCAGTTTCAGGCCATCAGACACAAGTTGGCCGAATACGCATATTCGGTGAGGCGGCCCGGGCCCTGGTTTACCGCGCCGTAGCCCTTTCCGAAACCGCCATGAATGTGGACAACGAACCGCTGAAAACCATCGGGACCATTCAGGGACAGGATGTCATGATCAGCGGAACCAAATCCTTTGTCATCAATGCCCCCATCGCCAACTGGTTTGCGGTGGCCGGGAGCCTGGGAGATGCCTGCGCGATTTTTCTGATTCAAAAAGGCAGCCCGGGACTGACAATCGGAAACCGGCTCAATACGCTCGGGTTTGATGCCGCCGCCATTTCCGGAATCGATCTGGTTGACTGCCGGATTCCCCGGTCCCAGGTCATCGGTCCGATCGATGCCAGAAAGATGCCGGGTCGCATTCGGCTGTGGGAAAATCAGAGTCTTCTGGGCTGTTGCAACGGACTGATGAAAGCGGCCTACGAAGAGGCCAAACACCATGCCAAAACCCACAAAAGCGGTGGCAAACCTGTTATCGCCTATCAGGAAGTGGGGTTCAAACTGTCAGAGATGCTGACCCGGCTTCAGGCATCCCAACTGTTGGCTGCCCGAACCGCAGGGACCATGGAAACCAATGATTCCGAAGCCGAATCCCTGATGTGGTGCGCCAAGGTTTTCTGTGCGGAAGCCGCGGAAAACGTAACCGGAAATGCCCTGCAGATTCTGTCCGGCGCCGGCTATATTTCCGGAAATGCGTCCGAGCGGGCGTATCGATGCGCCAAATTCTGTCAGATCGCCGGAACATCCACGGAAATCAGTCGCGTCAAAATCGGGGATGCGGCCCTGGGGTATTCCTGATCGATACCCGCTCGCCAACAGCGTCCATTAAGTCCACTATAGCTTTTAAGATAATGATTTTGGGAAGGCAGCAGGGAGGGGATAGGCCTTTTCTCGGCCATCCCCGACCGATAACGCACCCAAAATCTTTATCTTGAAAACTATATGTCCATCAGGTCCTATTGGTCTTTTAAAAACAATATTCCGTTAACCCGTACTGATTCACTAAACCGGAAAGAAATTCACCATGAACGACACAGCACCTGCCGAACCCCTGTCCCGAAGCGCCCAGCGCAGACAGCGGGAACGGGAACAGCGGTATCAAACCATTTTACGCGCATCTGAAGCCCTGTTTGCCTCAGAGGGCTATCACAAGACCAGTATGGAGCGGATTGCGGATTCGGCCGAGGTTTCGGTAGGCACGGTATATTTCTATTTCAAAAACAAGGAAGACCTGCTCATTCAACTTCTGGATGAAATTGGTTTTGAACTGCGGAATCTTCTGGGTACGGAATTTCGTAAAGCCGATGTCAAACTGGATGGATTCAAAAGGGCCGGCGAAATTTTTTTTGAGGAATTCTGTCAGAAGTATCCGGAACGGATTGTCATCATCTATCGGGAATCCGTGGGCCAGAGCCCGCTGGTGGAAGAACACCGCAAACATATTTTTGACCGGTTGAACGCCGATGTTCAAACTGCCCTGATTCGGCTGTCCGAAAATAATCGGATCACGTTTGCCAGTGACCTGTCCGCAGAGGTCATGGCCGTCAGTATCATGGGCATGTTCGAACGACTGGCCTATCATTATATGATCTGGCAGGACCGGAAAGGCGATTTGAAAACCATTGGCCGGGATGCCGTGGATTTCATTCTGGGCGGCATCCGGAATTTGAGCCGATAATGACATGCTTCTGAAAGGCGCGCTTCATATTCATACGACCTGCTCCGATGGCAAACGGACCATCGCGGAAACCGTCCGGGTCTATGAAGAGATGGGCTTTGATTTCATCGCCCTGACCGACCACGACACCCTGCTCCGTCCGGACAGCTATCATGACCTTGCATCCATTCCAACAGACATGATGATATTTCCCGGAATTGAGCTGACGGTATTTGAAAAGGGATATGTGCATATCAACCGGATACCGGGTGATCGGGAGGTGCTGCACATTTTCAACCACCCGGCCGAACTGGATCTGCCGTTTCCCAAGGTAATGGAGCGGATTCAGTCCCTAAAGAACCGGTATCCGCTGGATGCCATCGAGATCACATCCAAGGGATTCAAAACACCCGAATACGATGTTCCGGAAATCGATCTGGTCAAGGTGGCCACAGACGATGCCCATACCCGCCAGATGTGCGGACGGGCCTGGATCGAGATGGCGTGTACCCGAAACCGGGACCGGATCATTCGGACGATTCAGGCCGGAGATTACTGGAACTGCTATGTTTGATATGCTGGCATAAACGCGGATCACTGACCACCATTTATTGATAACCCAGTAGGAAACACCTATGGCAAGACGCGTCGGAATTTGCGCAATGGCGCAGACGCCCTGTAAACGGGATTATAAGGAAAAGCGGTTCCAGAGCATGGCCCTTTTGGTTCTGGAATCGCTTCTGGCACAGACATGCCTGGATTTTTCAGAAGATCGGGGAATCCAGATGGCCATCAGTGTCTCGGATGACATTTTTTGATGCCCGGACCATTTCGGCATGTCCGCCTCCTTTACCAAAACCATTTCCGAAACCGATGTGTATCTCTTTGCCGGCATTTCAGGAGATTTCAATCCCATGCACCTGAATGAGGAATTTGCCAAAATGACTCCGTTTGGCACGCGCATCGCCCATGGCGCCCTGCCCCAGTGCCTGATCGCACCGGTTCTGGGCATGAAACTCCCGGGTCTTGGCACGGTCGCACTGGAAATTACCACCCGGTTCCGGGCCCCCACCTATTTTGGGGATACCATTACGGCAACGGCTGAAATTACCGAAAAACTCGAAAAGAAACGATGGATCAAAATGACACTGCGATGGACCAACCAGAAAAACGAACTGGTTGCCGAAGGCTCGGCCCTGGTCATTCCGCCGACCCCGCTGTCCTGAAAGGCTCATGATTTTCGTCCACCAGGTCCATTTCGTCCATTGATGTCCATTTTAACAAAGGCGCATCCATGACCGCCACACCCGCCATCAGCGGTTTTCAGGAATATTTCGGCAAGACCCATCAACTGGTCCGGCGATCGATGAAAGAATTTGTCAGCAAGGAGGTCACCCCGTTTATCGATGACGGGGAAGAATCCGGGGAAATCCCCCTGGAAATGTACAGAAAAGCCGCAGATGTGGGCAATCTGGGAACCGGGCACCCGGAGGAATATGGCGGAACGCCCGGTGACATCTTTTTCCAGATCGCGGTCTGGAAAGAGCTGATGCGGGCCGGGTTCCGGTGGATAACCTTCTTGGCAAGGAAAACGAAGGGTTTTACGGCGTCATGGGCAATTTTCAGGCCGAGCGGCTGATGCTGGCCATTATCGCCAACATGACCGCACAACTGGCACTGGAAGCCTCTTTGCAGTATGCCAAAAAGCGGAAAGCCTTTGGCAAGACCCTCAAGTCGTTTCAGGTCACGAGACACAAACTGGTGGAATGGCCACGATGGTCGAGGTCAGCCGGGAATACACCTACCGGGTTGCGGCCAAAATCGATTTCGGCGTGGATCAGATCAAGGAAATTTCCATGGCCAAAAATTTTGCCTGCACGGTCAGTGACAAGGTCACCTACGATGCGGTTCAGATTTTTGGCGGATACGGATACATGCGGGGCTATCTGGTGGAACGGCTTTATCGGGACAACCGGATTCTCTCCATCGGCGGCGGCGCCACCGGGATCATGAAGGAAATCATATTCCGGTTTATTCTGTAAAAACGGTTGCAGCGCAATTTGTCCATTAAGGCCCATAAGACATATGGGACTATTTTTTTGTCCAATTTCGTTTTAACCAAGGAGAAAAAATGGCTCAGGAAATTTCAGACCGTCGGGATGTCGATTTTACACTGTACGAACAACTGGAAATCGAATCCCTTCTGTCTTCAAAAAAATTTGACGCATGAACCGCAAGGTTCTGGATATGGTGGTCAATGAGGCCAGAAACCTGGCAGTGAAAGAACTCCTGCCGATCAATGCGGCCGGGGACCAGGAAGGATGCCGGTTTGAAGCCGGCACGGTCAAGGTTCCGGAAAGTTTTCACCGGGCATTCCGGCTCTATCGGGAAGGCGAATGGATCACCCTGATGGATGATCCCGAAGTCGGGGGCCAGGGGCTTCCGGTATCGGTTTCGATGGCCATTGCCGAATATTTCAACGGCGCCAACTGCTCGTTCTGCATGTATCCGGGTCTGTGTCATGGTGCCGGCAAACTGATCGAACTGTATGGCACAGACGATCAGAAAAATCTGTTTCTCAAAAACATGTACATGGGAAATGGGGCGGATCCATGCTGTTGACCGAACCCCAGGCCGGAAGCGATGTGGGTTCCCTGACCACAACGGCGACCCGGAATCCGGATGGTGCGTTCAATATCACCGGCAGCAAAATTTTTATCACGGCCGGAGACCAGAATCTGACCGAAAACATCATTCATCCGGTTCTGGCCAGAATCGAGGGGGCGCCGGCAGGGACAAAAGGGATATCGATATTCATCGTTCCCAAGGTTTGGGTCAATCCGGACGGCACCCCGGGAGATACCAGCGATGTGGTGTGCACCGGCATCGAGGAAAAAATGGGGATTCATGGCAGCGCCACATGCAGCCTGACCCTGGGCGGCAGGGGAAAATGCCGGGGCCTGCTTCTGGGAGAAGAAAACAAGGGCATGAAGGTCATGTTTCACCTGATGAACGAGGCCAGGCTGGGCGTGGGGCTTCAGGCTTTTTCCATGTCCAGTGCCGCCTACATGGCTGCCCTGAATTACGCCCGGGAGAGAATCCAGGGAAAAAGTCTGCTTGCCATGATGAATCCCGCGTCCCCATCGGTTCCCATTATTCAGCATCCGGATGTCCGACGCATGCTGACCTGGATGAAGGCCCATATCGACGGCATGAGAAGTTTCATCTATTATATCGGTTACTGTTTTGACCGGGTGGCGGTTTCCAAAACCGACGCAGACCGGGACATGTTTCAGGGTCTGATCGAAATCATGACGCCGGTGGTCAAGTCCTACTGCTCGGACCGGGCCTTCGAGGTCTGCACCCAGGCGGTTCAGGTGTTTGGCGGATACGGGTACACCCGGGAATATCCGGTCGAGCAGCTTCTTCGGGACTGCAAGATCACCAGCATCTATGAGGGCGCCAACGGCATTCAGGCCATGTATCTCTTGGGCAGGAAACTGGGCATGAAAAAGGGGGCCTGTTTCATGGGCCTTTTGGCCGAGATGCAAAAAACCATTGCAACCGCCAAGACAATCGACGCCCTGTCGGATCTGGCTACAAAAACCGAAGCGGGCGTCAATCGCCTGGCTGAAGTGGCCATGAGTCTGGGAATGAACGCCATGTCCCCCCAGGTCATGTCCGCATTCGCATTTGCCCAGCCGTTTCTGGATGTTGTGGGCGATGTCATCATGGCATGGATGCATCTGTGGCGGACCGTGGCAGCCGCGCCCAGGCTGGAAAAACTGGCGGGGAGTCTGACACCGGATGCCAGAAAATCGGCGGCTCAGACCAACCGTCAGGCAGCTTACTACGAAGGCGTGCTGAAAACCGCCGAATTTTATATCCGGGCTGTTTTTCCGATTGCGATGGGCAAAATGAACGCCATCACGGACTTTTCGACTGCGGCCGTTGACATGCCGGACATGGCGCTGGGCGGATAAGCTCCCCATTGATGCACCTGAACCATGAGGCCATGCATCAAAAATGAGCCTCCAACCTCGTTTCGGATAGCCGTATGCACAAAAAGGATTCAAGCTGCCGAAACACGGATGGAGGCTACCATCAACCCGCAGAAGTATCCATCTCAAACCAGCTTTTATCTTGTTGACCCCACCACGGGACCTATGATAGTTCTTCCTTCCGGGATGTTTCCGGAATCGTTTCTCCGCCTGATCCATCCCCCTGAATCACCATTCAACAGCCACTGTTTTAAACGAATTTTTTCGTCATTCAGAATTTTATTATTCCAGCAGAAAATAAGGGCGGACACGGGGGTTCGCCCCTGCGTCACCACTATAGATTTTCAGAAAATTAATTTCGCAAGGCAACAGGGAGGGAATAGGCCTTTTTAGGCCATTCCCGACCGATAACGCAGCGAAATTATTTTTCTGGAAGTCTACATTTTCACGGTAAGGAGACCGGCCATGCAGGACAGAATTCCAGCGGTAATGATGCGGGGCGGTACGAGCAAGGGTTGTTTTTTCATGAAAACCATCTGCCTTCTGATCCGGCGGTCCGGGATCGCCTGATTTTGGCCGCCTACGGAAGTCCGGATCCCTATCACAGACAGATGAACGGCGTTGGCGGCGGCATATCGCAAAGCAGCAAAACCGCCATCATCAGTCCGTCCAATCATCCGGATTATGATGTGGAATACTTTTTTGGCCAGGTGTCCATCGACCGGCCACTCATCGAATACACTGGCAACTGTGGCAATCTTTCCGCTGCCGTTGGCCCGTTTGCAGTGGATGAAGGTCTGGTCAAAGCAGTCGAGCCGGTTACCCGGGTCCGGATTTTTCAGAAGAATACCAACAAGCGGATCATCGCAGAGGTTCCGGTAAGAGATGGTTGTTTTAACGAGGAAGGCGATTACAGCATTTCCGGTATTCCCGGCGCCGGCTCGAAGATCACGTTGCGCTTTGCCGATCCGGGCGGCTCGATGACCGGCAAACTGCTTCCCACCGGTCATGTTCAGGATTTTCTGACCATTCCGGATCTGGGTACAATTCCTATCTCCATTGTCGATGCGGCCAATCCGGTGGTGTTTGTTCAGGCTTCGCGAATCGGACTCTCCGGAAAAGAAATTGATAAAATGGATACGCCGGCAATCCGGGAAAAACTGGAAGCCATCCGCAGCCATGCCCCGGTTTTGGCCGGATTGGCGGAATCTCCGGAGGACGGTCGAAAAAAACAGACCGTACCCAAAATGGCGGTTGTATCCCCACCCAAGTCCTATCACGCGGTCAACCGGACACCGGTTGACCGCACTGCGATCGATCTGACCGTCCGAATGATGTCCATGGGAAGACTGCACCGGTCGTATGCCGTTACCGTCGCCATTTGCACCGTTGGCACCGCCATGATTCCCGGAACGGTTGTTCATGAAGTTGCCCGGTCCAAAGGCGCGGACAGGCCCAGCATGCTGCTGGGCCATCCGGGTGGCGCCATCGAGGGGGGCGCTGTGCTTGAAAAAGGGGTGGATGGCTATCTGTATCAGGAAGCGGTTGTTGGTCGGACGGCCAGAAGACTGATGGACGGATATGTCAGGGTTCCAAAATGGTAATCGGCAGTAAAGACGGCCAGTTCTCCTGTCGAGGATTGCGTCCGGATAATCAAACCCATTGAAGAGGAGAAAGAAACTGAAAAGCAAATCGTGGATGTCACTGGTTGTTATTTTATTTTTTGCCATGCCGCTGCTCACAGCAGGTTTTGCCGCCGCCGAATATCCGGAACGGGCCATCGAAATTCTGGTTCCCTTTGGCGCAGGCGGGGGAAGCGATACCGCTGCGCGCGCCGTTGCAGAAGGCATGAAGGGTCAGTTGAAAAATGGCGTTGTCATCACCAACATGCCGGGCGGAGGCGCCGCCAGGGGCATGCTGCATGTGGCCCAGCAGCCGGCCGATGGCCAGATGATTCTGGCCGTCACAACATCCCATCTGATCGATGCGGTCAAACCCAAAACCCGGTCCAGCCTTCTACAGGATTTCGATCCCCTGTGCCGGATTCAGTGGGATACATCCGCTGTGACCATTTCCGGAGATTCTCCATACAAAACCCTTGCAGAACTGATCGAGTTCGGAAAGAAGAATCCCAAAGCGCTGAAATTTGCCGGAACATCCCCTGGCGGCTGGTCAGAAATTCAGACCGTTGCATTTTTCAAAAAGGTCGGCGTTGAAGTGACATTCATTCCGTTTGAATCCGGCGCCGAAATCAAAGCGGCCATTCTGGGCGGACACATCACCGGCACCGTGGAAGAGCTGGCCGAAACCCTGCCGCTGATCGAAGCCGGAAAACTGAAATCCCTGTGCGTCATCATGGAAAAACGCCATCAGGCCCTGCCGAATGTACCCTGCTCCAAAGAATTGGGAATCGATTATACACACGGGTTGATGCGGGCTTTTGGCGTCAAGAAGGGGACTGCGCCCGAGCACAAAAAATTCCTGATCGACGTCATCAAAAAAGCACTGGATCACCCCATGTATGTCAAATTTATCCAGGACAACCATCTGGATGCCCGGCCAGGCTTTCTGGGACCGGAAGAAACCCAGAAGTACTGGGAAGAACAGATCCAGTTCTTCGGTACTGTTTTGAAAGATCTGGGGTATTTGAAATAAACGCGACATGAAAAGCCTGATAAATGGGCACATGGTTCCTTTCGGACATCACTTTCCGTGATGAAAATGCAGACATGCTGAAATGCGGATATGCCGGAATCCCCGCATTTCAGCATTCCCCAATTTCAGCATATCAACGTTATAAATAGTGCCTGAACGGAAACCC
>DFZE01000167.1 GCA_002382065.1 Desulfobacteraceae bacterium UBA4064 | reverse complement strand
AATTTCCAGCCGCAATGATTCCGGCTGAATGACTGCCACATCCGCTCCAAACTGCAGAATCTTCATTTTCACCTCCCGAAAATCCGCAACCGGAAACGACAACTCCAGGCTCCCATCCGAAAGAAATGCCATGCGCTGGGCCGGATGCCAGGCCTGTTCCCGAATCCACCGGGCCATGAATGGTGTAAACCGCAGCGTGACATCAACCGGGTCTCCGCCCTGAAAAATGCCGAAGGCCCCTTTCAGCAGGTGGCGCCAGGTGTCCCCTGGCCTGCGCAAAAACAGCGTGTCTGTCACAGATGCCGATGTCATCCGGGAGAGAACGAATTTCCGCCAGTCATTGCGCTGCCGGCACCAGGCCGCCAGAATCCAGTTGGCCATGTAGTACTGGAGGTGATGGGGCTCCACCACGCGGGTGGATGCCTCGTTTTTGCCGGGAGACTGATAGGCAAATGACAGCAGCCGGGTTTCTATCAGTGCATGGACCACGGCATGAAAGATCTCCGGGTTGACCGGCGCATACCCGTTCCAGTCTGCTGAAAACGATTCGTGAATGCGGTCCGGGACCAGGCCGCAGAACGCGGCGTTTGCCAGAAACCGCCGGCTGAACCGGCCGATTCCCGGGCCGATCAGGCCATCCTGACTGGCAGACAACAGATTTCCGGCAATCATAACGGCCAGAATCTCATCCTGGGTTGCCACCAGGTTGGGAAAAACAAAGGAATTGTCCGTGTAGTAATAGCCGCGCCGGCACGCGTGATATTCCATCGGGGCATCGTAGCGGTCGCGCATGAAGGTGATGGTGCGCTGGGCTGTTTTGGAAGAGATTTCAAACCGGTCGGAAAGGGTGGAGGCGTTGGGGTAGCGGTTGCAGCGGATCTGATGGTCAAACCATTTGAGCCGCTCGATAATCAGAAAATTTCCCATCGATATCTCCTGGCGGATGCGGGAGGTTTTGTTGGAAATAAATCATGTCAGCATAATTTGCGTTCAGCTATGCCTTACATCCATTGTTCAGGAAAAAACAAGACAATTTCTTTCCTTATGAAATCTTTTTGGTATGTAATTCCTTACGTATAAATTATTATTACATGCTGATTTAATTATATCTTCAAAGAAAATTCTGCTTCAGAAATTTATTGAAATTGTTCGTGGTTCCCGAAGACCCCCAAGGTAAATTTAAAAAAAGATTTCATCAACAGGGTCGAAAAGTAAAAGATTCAAATATTATCCGATTCATGTAAAAAGTTGTTGATTGTCAGCAAGCCTTTTCTTATTATTGGCGCAGGAAAATGGGATGAACATCTAATCAGGAGGAATCACAATGAAGAAACTGGTTTTTATTGCTGTATTGGGTTTGTTGATGGCGGGATGCGGTTCGGCTGCAAAACAGTCAGAATTCTGGGAACATGGCGCCATGTATAAGAATGCGGATCATTTAAAATACAGTTGGGGCGGCTATGCCGACACCACGCCGGACGAAGTGCAGGATTCTGCAGACGAAAAATGGTGGGGAATTCCACAGGGCGGCAAATAATTACAAGATAGTTTTTTTTCCAATAGGGGGGAAGGCCTGTGCCTTTCCCCTTTTTTTATTTTACGCCTCATTCTTTACAACACCGCTTCCATCCATTATTATAGCTTTCAAGATAAAGATTTTGGGTGCGTTATCGGTCGGGGATGGCCGAAAAGGCCTATCCCCTCCCTGCTGNNCAGACCTCGTTATTTTTTTGATTAAAAAGAACTTAACTTATTGATATTAATTAATAAAAGTGATTTAAGTAAAATTGGACTAAAGCAAAAACCATGCCATTGCTTGTTTTATAATTAATTCAATTAGTTGAGTTTTATTTGATGGTCATTATTTAATAATAATGTCTTTTGAAATAACGAGGTCTGGAACAGGAGTTTTCGTTCAAACACTATATATTTCATCATCAATGTGACTAATTCGCACGTTCGGGCCTTTTACAGGCATAATGTCACCCAATAGAAAGGATATGAACCATGAGCTTTGAATTCAATGCAGATGATATTTTTGCGATGGCGGAACAGATTGAACGTAACGGTGCAGAATTCTACAGAACGGCCTGTATCGGAATTGCCGATACCCATGCCAGGGCGTTTTTGGACAAGTTGAGCAAAATGGAGGAAGATCACGAAAAAACATTTGCCTCCATCCGCGCCGGTCTTACCCAGAAAGAAAAAACACCAACCGTATTTGATCCGCAGGATGAAGCGGCGCTGTATCTGAAAGCCCTGGCTGACACCAAGGTTTTTTTTGAAAAGCAGATCGATGTCTGCTCATTGAAAGAGGTTTTAAAAGCAGCCATCGAAGCTGAAAAAGATTCCATCGTGTTTTATCTGGGAATGAAGGACATCGTTCCGGATACGCTGGGAAAAAAACGCATCGATGATATCATCAAGGAAGAAATGGGCCATATTCGAATGCTCAGCAAGGAACTGGTTGCATTGAAAGTCTGATGGTGATGATTCACGCCGCCAGTTTACCGATATCCGCCAGCTTTTCCAGTCCATCCCGGTCGGTCAAATAAATTTCGTTACCCTGGACCCGAATCAGATTGCCCGTTGTCATTCTGGCAAATATTCGGGACAGGGTTTCCGGAATGGTTCCCAGCAGGCTGGCCAACTGACTTTTTGAAACATTCAGATTCACACAGTCCGTCTGCCCCTGCTCTTCTGACAGATAGAGCAGATAGGACGACAATCTGCCCGGAACTTCTTTCAGGGACAAATTCTCGATATGAACGGTGAACTCCCTCAGCCTCAGGGACAACAGTCCCAGCATTTTGATTGACAACATCGGATTTTTTGCAATCAAATCGATAAACGCCGGTTTGGGAAAAAACAGAAGCTGGGTTTTTGCAATACATACTGCCGTTGCCGGAAATGACGCGCCGGTAAAAACAGGCACTTCTCCAAATGGTTCGCCCGGGCCGAAAATATGAAGGATCTGCTCTTTTCCGTCTGACGACGCCTTGTAAATTTTTACCCGTCCCGACACAATGATATAAAATCCATTGCCGTCGTCACCTTCAGAAAAAATTGTCTGTCCCTTTGCACAGTCTTTCGTAATAGAAATATATCGTATGGATACAAGCTGTTCCACATTGAGCCCTTTAAAAATAGGCGCTGCTGACATAACTTTCATGATCCGGTCTGTTGTCATTTCCTGGTCCGGTTTGCCCACAATTATCTCCCGATGCGGATTATTTTTGAATAAAAAAAATTCATTCTGTTGATTTAAGTCAAGGCAATCATCGATAAAATGGCGTAAAAACATAACCAACAAGTCAGAACGCGATTCACCATATCGAAAATGCAAAGCCCGATCAACCCGATTTAACAGAAAGGAGATTTACCATGTTTTGTTACCAGTGTGAACAAACGGCAAAAGGCGAAGGATGCACCAAAATCGGCGTGTGTGGAAAACAACCCGAGGTTGCGGCGCTTCAGGATTTATTGGTTTATGCTGTCAAGGGGCTGTCCCTGTATGCCGTTGCGGCAAAAAAACAGGGAATCACGGATTCCGTCATGGACCGGTTTGTCTGTGAGGCGGTTTTTTCAACCCTGACCAATGTGGACTTTGATCCCGCCCGATTTGTTCCCATGATTCAGAAAACCGTGGCATATCGGGATGCGCTCAAATCCAAAACAGGTCTTGCCATGACAGATGGACCGGCGACATTTGTACCCGCCGGCACACTTGAAGGGATGGCTGCACAGGGTGAAACCGTCGGCATCCATTCTGATCCCACCATCAACCCGGATATCCTGTCATTACAGCAGATTCTGATTTATGGACTCAAGGGCGTTGCCGCTTATGCGGATCATGCCGCCATTCTGGGACAGACCGACGAAAACGTTTTTGCCTTTATTTATGAGGGAATGGCCGCCACATTGAACAAAAATCTGGGGCTCAATGACTGGGTCGGTCTGGTACTGAAATGCGGTGAAATCAATCTTCGGGCCATGGAACTTCTGGATGCCGGCAACACCGGCACGTATGGCCATCCGGTTCCGACCGTTGTGCCGCTGAGCGCCAAAAAAGGCAAGGCCATTCTGGTTTCCGGCCATGATCTGAAAGATCTGGATGACATTCTGAAACAAACTGCGGGAAAAGGGATCAATGTCTATACCCACGGTGAAATGCTGCCGTGCCACGGGTATCCCGAACTGAAAAAACACGCTCATTTTTATGGCCATTACGGCACGGCCTGGCAGAATCAGGCCAAAGAATTTGCCGCGTTTCCGGGCGCCATTCTAATGACCACCAACTGCATCCAAAAACCCAAAGAATCCTATCAGGACCATATCTTTACAACCGGACTTGTCGGCTGGCCCGGCGTGACACACATTGCAGACAAGAATTTCGCGCCGGTTATCGAAAAAGCCCTGGCCATGCCGGGTTTTACAGAAGATGCACCCGGCAAGACCGTGATGGTGGGCTTTGCCCGGAATGCGGTCATGGGTGTGGCAGGCACGGTCATCGAAGCGGTCAAAAACAAGGCTATCCGGCATTTCTTTCTGGTGGGTGGATGTGACGGCGCCAAAACCGGTCGGGATTATTACACGGAATTTGTCGAAAAAGTCCCGTCGGATTGTGTGGTCCTGACACTTGCCTGCGGAAAATTCCGATTTTTTGACAAGTCGCTCGGGGACATCGGCGGCATCCCCAGACTGCTCGATATCGGTCAGTGCAACGATGCCTATTCCGCCATTCAGATCGCGGTGGCATTGGCCGGCGCGTTCAATTGCGGGGTGAATGACCTGCCGCTGTCCATAATTCTGTCCTGGTATGAACAAAAGGCGGTGGCCATCCTGTTGACACTGCTCCATCTGGGTATCAAAAACATTCGGCTTGGGCCAAGCCTGCCGGCGTTTATCACACCCAATGTGCTGAATGTTCTGGTTGAAAATTTCAACATCATGCCCATCACCACGCCGGATGCGGATCTGAAAGCAATTTTGGGATAAGTTTGAACATGAAGAAAAACGGAAGATAAGAAGTTGGGAAGATCGGAAAACGGATACATCTGACGATTTCCGACCTTCCCGATACCGAAGCCATAGTCGTACGTAAAGGAGAGCGTCATCATGAAATGTCCCGGACAGGATACCCAGTACTGGAAACCCGGCGCCATATTTGAGGTCAAATGCCCCAACTGCGGTCAGACCGTGGAATTTTTCAAGGATGACACATCCCGGAAATGCGGTCATTGCGGCCATCGTTTCATCAATCCGAGCATGGATTTTGGATGTGCGGCATACTGCCAGTATGCGGAGCAATGCATCGGTACGCTGCCCAAAGAAGCCCTGGCCCAGAAAGAGGATATGCTGAAAGACCGGGTCGCCATTGAAATGAAGCGCTATTTCAAAACCGACTTCAAACGCATCGGCCATGCCTCCCGGGTGGCCCGGTATGCCGAGCGGATTGGGAAGCTGGAAGGTGGCAATCTGGCGGTCATTCTGGCGGCGGCCTATCTCCATGACATCGGCATTCACGAAGCGGAACGGAAATATCAGAGTACGGCTGCACGGTATCAGGAAACAGAAGGCCCGCCGATTGCCAGAAGCATTCTGGAAAAACTGGGCGCCAAACCGGAACTGATCGATGAAGTCTGTGATATTGTGGGGCGCCATCATCATCCACGGGAAACCGAGACCCTGAATTTCAAGGCGGTTTACGATGCGGACCTGATTGCCAATGTGGAAGACAATCAGAAAGAATCCCCGTCAACTGCGGATCGGATCATGTCCATCATCGAAAAGTCTTTTTTGACGGAAAACGGTCGGAAGGTTGCCAGAGAAACGCTTTTGAAACAATAATTGATGATATACTTTGAACGGTCACAATNNGACAAGGCATGCCTTGTCTCTACGGCGCGACCGTCCTGCCGTGAAAGGCCGGCCCGGGAACACTCAAATTGTGACCAACTGAAGTATAACGGGTGATCAACCGATAGGGGTAACCATGAAAGTCATACGAAAAATTATACAGATAGATGATGAAAAATGTGATGGATGCGGTCAGTGTGTGCCGGGTTGCGCCGAAGGCGCGCTCCAGATTGTTGACGGCAAGGCCCGCATGGTTGCGGAAAAATATTGCGACGGGTTGGGCGCCTGTCTGGGAGAGTGCCCGAATGACGCGCTGCATATCATCGAGCGGGAAGCCGAAGAATTTGATGAACTTGCGGTCGAAGAATATCTGGCAGCACAGGAAAAAACCGGTGTGGCGGATGGGCCAAAACCATCCGGCGCATGCCCCTCTGCCACCATTCAAATCCATTCGCCTGCCGGAGCATGTGACAAGGCCAACACTCCCGCCATGCATGCCGGCGGCGGCAGCAGTTATCTGACCCACTGGCCGATTCAGATTCGTCTGATTCCACCCAATGCCCCCTTTCTGAAAGGTGCGGATCTTCTGGTTGTGGCGGATTGCGCGGCCCTTTCCTTTCCCCAGGTCCAGCAGGTCTTTGTCAAAGGACGGGTGGTCATGATGGGATGCCCCAAATTTGATACGGTTCAGGAGTATGTTGACAAATTCGCTCAGATTTTCCGTCAGGCCGGTATCAAAAGCATCACGGTTCTGATCATGGAAGTGCCCTGCTGTTCCGGTCTGCCCGGCATTGTCAAAAAGGGCTTGCAGGCGGCCGAAGCCGGCATTCCCATGTCGGTTGCGACAATCAGTACAAAAGGTGAGTTGATCGAACTGAAAAACATCGGGTGACATGCAGTGTGTAGGTCCGGCTGTCAGGGAACTCCCGTTGGTCGCACCCTGACCTACGCCAAGTGCCTGGCCCGAATGCGATCAGCCGCGTAGGTCAGGCTGGCCGGTTGTTTGGCCTGCCTGACATTGCCTGTATGCCCCATGCCCTTCAGCCTTCAGGCTATTCTGGCATCCACCTGAAATCTTTTCATATCTTTTTCCGCGTGTTTCGTGTATTTCGTGGTCAAAAATATTTCGACAATAAATATGTGGTTTTTATTACTTTCGTAGGCCTTGTATGATAAAGTATCGGTTATGACTTTTGAAAATATCATACCGACATCATTTCCTGTCCCGGGCTTCCCCTGCCCGGTGGAGGAGCGCTTTCGGTTGCATATATGATCCGGATCGCTCTCCGCGCACAATATTTCCTGTATTTTGCCATCATGGGCCTGTATCTGCCCTACTTCAATCTCTATCTGTCCCATATCCGGCTGACCGGTTTTCAAATCGGCGCACTGTCCGCCCTCCGTTCCGTTCTCATGGTCATCTTTCCGGTTGTCTGGGGTCTTGTGGCAGATCGGTTACAGGCCAGAAGGTCTGTCTATATTCTCTGCACACTGCTCAGCACATCCATCTGGGGACTTTACCTTTACACCACCGATTTTGAATGGCTGCTCCTGATTACATTGGGATATGGCATTTTTTACTCCCCGATCATCGCGTTTCTGGAAGCCTTTACCATGGATGCCCTGGGCAACGACAAGCTTCGATACGGCCAGACCCGGGTATGGGGCTCCATTGCGTTTATTGCCATTGTCCTTCTGGTAGGCAGACTGATTGAAATCTATCCGATCAATCTGATACTGATCATGGTTCTGTGCATCGGATTGATCCAGTCCGCGGCAGCCCTGGGCCTGCCGGAATTCCAAATTAAAAAAAACCGGAAAATCGCCGGCGACCCGCGACGGCTGACCAGCCCGGACAGCATTGTCTTTTTAACGGCCGGATTTTTGATGCTCATGAGCCACGGCGCCTATTATGGTTTTTTTTCGATCCATCTGGAAAAACTGGGATTTGGCGCCACGTTTATCGGAATTTGCTGGGCAGTTGCCTCGATTTCCGAAATCGGGATCATGATGGGGTCAAAGACGTTTTTTCAACGGTTTTCCATAGAAAATGTTCTGGTTTTTTCATTTGTGGTTGCCGCAGGCCGCTGGTTTCTGCTATCTGTAGCGGTAAGTGGCCCGATCATACTGATCGTCCAGATATTGCATGCCATCACCTATGGCGCATTTCATATGGCAAGTATCATTTATATTGATCGACTGTCATCCGCCGCATCCAAAACCCTGGGACAGACGGTCAACAATGCGGTCAGTTATGGCATGGGGCTGATGGCCGGCTTTTTTCTGAGTGGTTACCTGTATGAAACCGCGGGAGCCCGGACCCTGTTCATCATCAGTGGCGGCATCGCCCTGACCGGCGGCACCCTGCTCAAACTGTATCAAACCGGATATCAAAAAGACCGTCGGAGTCGTCATGTCTGAAGCGGATGAACCGGTTGAAATCGCTGACGCGATAGACCGCATTCGAAACTATGTCGGAGAAATCACCGGAAAATCGCCTGACGATGCCGAACTGGCATGGGCCATGACCCGCTATAGCTTTTAAGATAATGATTNNATAGGCCTTTTCTCGGCCATCCCCGACCGATAACGCACCCAAAATCTTTATCTTGAAAGCTATATTTTGTTTTGAAGGAAATCTGTGACCTATCGATATGAAGCGTCTCGGCGCAGCGTCATGATGACTGCTGAAAAACACGAAACAATCACATTAACTGAACGGAATCAACACATTGAAGGAGAGTTATGACCATCGCCAAAATTGCCCACACCGAACCGGTTGACCGGCCTGTTGCCGTATTTGAAACGACCCTTGGTAACTTCGAGATCGAGCTGTACGCCGCCGAATGTCCGGAAACCGCATGGAATTTTATCAATCTGGCGGAAGGCCGTCAGGAAACCGCCAAAAAAGGAAATTTTTATGACGGGTTGACCTTTCATCGGGTCATTCAGGGCTTCATGATTCAGGGTGGATGCCCGCTGGGGACCGGAACCGGTGGACCGGGTTACCGCTTCAAGGATGAATTTCATCCGAACCTGAAGCATGACGCGGAAGGCATTCTCTCCATGGCAAACGCCGGCCCCGGAACCAACGGCAGCCAGTTTTTCATCACCCTGGGGCCGACGCCCCATCTGAACAACCGCCATTCGGTGTTTGGCAAGGTGATCAGCGGCATGGATATCGTTCGAAAGATTGGCGATGTCCCGACCGGCCCGATGGATCGTCCGGTCACACCGGTTGTCATGAACCGGGTTACGATCAGACGGCCCTGATCACTTGCAGGTCAGGTTTCCTTGTTCGATATTCGTTTTTTTACCGTGAAAATACAGTTAAAAAGAAACATATCTCATCAAGCTCCATAGGAGCGTCCTGTTTGTAGAATTACGCATAAAAATTTCCATCAAGCCCCGTAGGGGNNAACAGATCGCCCCTACGGGGCTTTTACGGAAGACATCATTTTCATGCCTGGGGGTGAACAAGCCCAAGCCCTTGATAATGATCATTTACTGAATCCTGACTACTGAATTCTGAATCCTGTTTTTAACCCAAGGAATAGCCAATGATACGTCAAGCCAGCTTTGAACAGGGCCCCATCCGTCCCCCCAACGAGGCGCGCAGCTTTCTGCTGCGGGTGACCCGGAACTGCCCCTGGAATCAGTGCCTGTTCTGTCCGGTGTATAAACGCCGGAAATTTTCCCTCCGAAGTGTTGACGAGATCAGGGCCGACATTCAAACAGCCCGGGATATGGCGGATGATATCCATGACCTATCGGTTCAGTTGGGCAGCAGCGGGAAGGTGGATGACCGGGTCGTCAGTCATATTACCCGATTGCAGGGCGTCAGCGACTGCTATCGGGGAATGGCTGTCTGGATGTATTACGGCGCCGGGGCCTGTTTTCTGCAGGATGCGGACAACCTGATCATGAAGACCGATGATCTGGTGTCGGTTTTGACCTTTCTGCGGGAAAAATTTCCGGAAATCACCCGTATCACCACCTACTCCCGGTCAAAAACCATCACCCGGAAATCGCCCGAAGCCCTGAAACGGATTCGGGAAGCCGGTTTGAACCGGGTTCACATCGGGCTTGAGTCCGGATGTGATGCCGTGTTGAAGCTGATGAAAAAAGGCGTGACAGCGGCCGGTCATGTGGAAGCCGGACAAAAGCTTGTGGCTGCCGGCATGCAGGTATCGGAATATGTCATGCCGGGTCTGGGCGGGCAGACCCTGTGGCGGGAGCATGCCATCGATACCGCCCGGACACTCAACCAGATCAACCCCCATTTTATCCGCCTGAGAAGCCTGAGGGTGCCACCCCGTGTGCCGCTGTACGAAAAATTGACAGATGGCAGTTTCACCATGCAGACAGACGATGCGGTTGTCGAAGAGATCCGGCTGTTCATCGAAACGCTTGACGGAATTCAGAGTACGGTTACCAGTGATCACATGATGAACCTGCTGGAAACCGTTTCCGGAAAACTGCCGGATGACAAGCAGAAAATGCTGGATGTCATTCAATCCTATCAGGCACTTTCCGAATTGGACCGGGTGATTTTCCGGGTGGGCAGACGGGGCGGGGCCTGGCGCTCTCCGGATGATCTCAGGCATGATATGGCAACATATACCAAAATCCGGAACCTCATTCAGGAAGTTGAAGCGGCAGGGGGTAAAGACGGGGTGGAACGGTTTATTACGGAAATGGTGGATCAATATATTTAGCGCCTGAACAAAAACCCCTGTTCAGGCAAAATTCGAATATC
Source organism: Desulfobacteraceae bacterium UBA4064 (assembly GCA_002382065.1). Lineage (GTDB taxonomy): Bacteria > Desulfobacterota > Desulfobacteria > Desulfobacterales > Desulfatirhabdiaceae > UBA4064. Next base: position 79 of record DFZE01000167.1, on the reverse strand, counting down.
GAAATCCGAAATTCAAAACAAATTCAAAATCCATATGTCTGAATGACCCAAACAGTCTGTCAGACAATGCGCCGTTTTG
>DFZE01000143.1 GCA_002382065.1 Desulfobacteraceae bacterium UBA4064 | reverse complement strand
GAATCACCGATATTGAATTCTGGCCTTTTGAAGATCGGGAACTGTATCGCACTGAATTCACGGTTAAGATGCTCATGGATCAGATCGCAACCTATCGACCGGAATTGATTTATGCACCATCCCCATTCGAATTTCACCCGGATCACCGGGCTGCATCGAGTCTGGGTCAACGAGTTATGGCAAACTGTAATGCCCGAACCGAACTCATGTTTTACGAGGTGAATCAACCGGTTCAGGTGAATCGTCTGGTTGATATTACACCGGTGCTGGATCGGAAAAAACAGGCGTTGCGCTGCTATCAAAGTCAACTTCAGGAACGTCCCTATGATGACATTTCCCTGGCGCTTAGCCGTTTCAGAAGCATGACACTGCCAGCGGAAACGACTCATGCCGAGGGATTTCTGTTATTTGCCAAGGATCAATACGAACAGGCAACACCCTGGTCGGGTGAACGGTATGCCGATTGTCAGCCGGAAACTGATTTATACGCACTGGGTGTAATTGTCCGGACTCAGGGGATGCGGGAAAGCCTGTTGATCGAAGCACTGACATCGATCGCGACACAACCCAAAACCTGTCTGGCTGTGGTTGTGGTGCATGCCAATGCCGACCGGCTCGAATCGATTCACGTGGCATGTCAATCCATAGACAGTCTCGCATATGTGATTATTCATGCAGATGAAACAGATAAAAGACGGGGATATCCGCTTAATCTGGGGCTTCAATACTGTCTGTGGCATCACAAGCGAATCGATGGCGTTGCATTTTTGGATGACGATGATATTCTATATTCAAATTTTTCGGAAAGGATGTTGGAAGCTCTGAATCGAACCGGATCTGATGTGATTTACGCGGCCAGCAACAGGTGTGTGCCGGGCCATCCTCCCACGGAAGGATATCAACCGATATCCATATTGAATCTGTTCGTGCAGAATTTCATTCCAATAAACAGTTATGTCATTCGTAGGGATTCCCTGATCCGGAAACCGGTATGGGTTGACGAAACCCTGGCTGTGACAGAGGACTGGCATTTTCTATTGAAACTGATCCAGAACGGTTATCGATTTGAGGCGATTCTGGATATTGTTTCCGAATTTCGAATGGTCTCCGATGGCAACATGCCCACGAAAATCGAGCCCGAAGTATGGATGCATGCTTCCAAAATTATTCAGGAGTATGTGGAGAAAACGATATTTCAGTTGAATGGCAATATAATTCGGGATGTGATGCTGTCAGCATTGTATCGGGATGCCGATCATGCGGCTGTTACAGAATCTCTTCAAAAAAAAATCCACGAACTTGAAATGGTGCTGCCGTCATCGAATCGGAGTGGATTGTATAAATGGCTCAAACGTATGGAACCCCCTTTTATGAAACGGATCAAATGAGTGACTGGAAGCCGATGAATGTACTTGTTTTGGGTGGGGACGGTTTTTTGGGATCCCATCTGGTGGACCGGCTGGTGGACATGGGGCACCGGGTCACTGTATTCGACCGCTTTCCCTATCGGACCACAAGAAATCTGGAACACCTTCGGGAAAAAATCCGGTTGATCAACGGAGAATTCGCCAACAGGCAGGATCTGACAGACAGCCTGGACGGGCAGGAAATTGTTTTTCATTTCATCTGCACGACAAATCCGGCAGAAAGCTGGAATGATCCACTGATTGAAGTCGAAGAAAACATCCGGCCCACGCTGACATTTTTTGAAATTGCTGTTCGCCAGGGTATCAAAAAAATTGTATTCCCATCTTCGGGAGGAACGGTTTATGGACCTCAGGACAGTGCCGTGGATGAATTGTCCACTCCAAAACCCATGTCCCCCTATGGAATAGCCAAGCTGACCATTGAGCATTTTCTTCAGTATTTCCATTCACGATATGGAATTTCCGTTGACATCTATCGTATCGGCAACCCGTTTGGCCCCCGGCAGCCGGTATTTCGCCCCCAGGGTGTTATCGCGGTATGGATGCACGCCATTTTATGCGGTACCCCGATACATATTTATGGGGATCATACCACGTTGCGGGATTATATTTATGTCAGGGACGTGGCCCATCTGATGACCCACTCCATGCACCATCTGACATCATCGGATATCTATAATCTGGGTACCGGCCAAGGGACATCGGTATTGCAGTTGCTGGATATCTTCAACAAGGTGATAGACATTCCGTTTGACTATCAGTTGCATGACAGAAGACCGTCAGATAACGCCTCGATCGTTCTGAACAGCTCCAGGCTGCTCAATTTTTATCCCGGATTCAAATTTCACAGACTGGAAGATCAAATCGCAGAAACCTGGACTTATTTTAAAACGGCCTTTCAAACGACATGTTCTGCATAGAATGTTCTCCAGCCGATCTTTTCTTCTTATGGGACCATCGAATTTAATGGAACACCCCAAAATCAGTGTCATTATTCCGCTGTATAACCATGATAAATTTATCAGGGAAGCCATTTACTCGGTTCTGAATCAGACCGTTTCCGATATTGAGGTGATCGTGATCAATGACGGATCGACGGATCATTCGGAGGATGAAGTTCTTTCCATTCGGGATGATCGCATTGTCTATCTGTTTCAGGAAAATCAGGGCGCGGCCCGGACAATCAACCGTGGTATCAAACTGGCCAAGGGTGAATTTGTCAGCATACTCAACAGTGATGACCTCTATCATTCCGATCGCTTTGAAAAATGTCTTCAGATTATGGAAACGGACAGTGATATCGCAGCGGTTTTCAGCCATGTCGAACTCATTGATGAACACGGAATATCAACCGGGATCAAACAGGGGGCTGTTGAGAACTGGAAAGATCATCACGCAGATACCTCTTTCAAGGAAAGCCACGATATCGTTCTGGATCTTCTGGCAGGCAATTTTCTGATCAGCACGTCCAATTTTTTTTGCAGGCGACATGTGTTTGAGACAATGGACGGATTTCGAAATTTGAAATATGCACACGATTATGATTTTTTCCTGCGCATCGGTTACCGGTTTCAGACCCGAATTATTGACAAGCCATTGCTCAAATATCGTATTCATTCAAACAATACGATTCGGGCTCAAAATCCCGATGTTTCATTTGAGGTCGCATGTGTAATTTCCGATTTTTTGATACACCACGATTTGCGGAAATGCTGGAAAAATTCTGACATAACTACGGTCATGGTCGGTCTATATCATTCGCTCAACACCTATCAGGCAGATCGTACGATTCTCATTCTCATTCTGATGGGACTGAAATATGAAATCGCAATTGGGGATATGGTGTTGCAAGACATCGATAATCCTTTTAAAAATGCCTGCATTCATGATTTGTCTGAAAAGATCGAGGTCAATCGCAGTTGTCAACAAGGATGGTCGATGTGGTCGGAGACAAATGATCGCCTGCTTGAAACCGAAAAACGACTTTCGGCTGAGCTTCAGCAAGCCTGGTCCAAGTGGTCCGAGACAAATGATCGTCTGATTGAAACCGAAACACGGCTTTCGGATGAGCTTCAGCAAGCCTGGTCCAAATGGTCCGAGACAAATGATCATCTGATTGAAACCGAAAAAAAACTTGTTGCGGCGTATGGAGACACAAACCGGTTTTATCAGGAATCTCAAACAGCATGGGCTGCATGGAAAGAAATCCGGGAAAGATTCATCGAATCCGAGAAAAAAATAACTGAAACCGAAACACATCTTTTACATGCCAAAAGCGATAATGCCAATCATATTGAACAGCGACGAATCACCGATAACAAGCTTCTTGAAACACAATTGGCATATCATCAAACGGTCGAATCGTTGAACGCCTATGAACAGTCCCTGAACGAGATATTGGCATCCAGAACCTTCAGGCTGGCTGGAATATTCCGGGACGCGGTGCACTCCGGGAAGGGATTGTTGGTATTACCGCTTCGGTTGGTCTGGTTCGGTCTGCCGGCATCCATGAAAGCGATTCTCAACCCGGTTGTAGACTGGTTCAAATTCCGGCTGATCGCTGCAAAACCGGAACAATTGACTATTCGGAACAGGCGATGGCCATCCGGCAAACCATTGGTCAGCATCGTGATTCCCTGTTACAATTATGGGCGATTTGTCGAGGAGGCCGTTGACTCGGTGGTGGCACAGACATTTCCGGATATTGAAATCATCGTCATCAACGATGGTTCGGATGATCCGGATACAATAACCATCCTGAAAAATTTGAATAAGCCAAAAACGCGCGTGATGCATCAACGAAATCTGAAATTGCCGGCTGCCAGAAACCGGGGCATTCGGAAAGCCAGTGGGAAATACATCTGCTGTCTGGACGCTGACGATAAACTTGCTGCAACATATATTGAAAAATGCGTGTATCGAATGGAAACCGAAGGGATTGACATCTGTGGCTGCCTTCAGCAGAATTTCGGAGATGATCAGTCCTTGCTGCATCCCGGTGAATTCAATCTGCGATCCTTGCTTAAAGCCAATCATATGATTAATGCTGCGGTTTTTCGAAAAGCGCATTGGAAAAAAATTGGTGGCTTTGATGAAAGCCTGACATATCGAAAGAGGGATAACAACGATTCGATTCGAAAGGTGTCAAAAGATGCCGGACAGAATGGCGTTCTGGAACCGGTTTTTTTCGGATATGAAGACTGGGAGTTCTGGATTCGAATGGCTGCAGAAGGGGCCAGAGCAGCCATTATCCCCGAACCGCTGTTTTTTTATCGGAAGCATGGCCGGTCCATGATTGATTCATCTCTGGAAAAACATCAGGATATTATCAGTGAGATTCAAAAAAAACATGCCGGAATTTTAAAAAAATCGCGTTCTCCCCGCAGTTGTCCGGTTTGCGACCGGTTTGTTAATTTGGTAAAATATCCATATAAGCCATCCGATAAAAAAAAGAATCTCCTGATCGCAATGCCTTTTTTAACACTTGGCGGAGCGGAAACAGTCATTAGCCGCATAGCTGGTCATCTTGTTGAAAAGGGGTTCCACATCACCCTGATTACAACCAATTTCGTCGAACCGGAGATGGCAGATACAACCCCCTGGTTTGAAGTCTCCACTTCCGAGATTTATCATCTGCCCCGATTTTTGAATGAATCAGAATGGAAAGACTTCATTTTTTATCTGATCACAACGCGGCGGATCGACATTGCATGGGTAATCGGTTCGTCATTTTTTTACGGTCTTATGCCGGAGATCATATCGTATTTTCCAAATATTTGTATTGTGGATATGTTGTTCAATACGGTTGGCCATACTGGATCCAATAGACAATACAATTATTGCATCGATATCAACCTGACAGAAAATCAAGAGGTTAAACAGTGGCTGATTGATCACGGGGAAGATCCGGAACGCATTGTAACCTGTATCAATGGTGTGGATGTAACGGCCTATTCGCCCTTGATGAAAAAATCTGAAGATATGATCCTGAAAAGCGGTAAAGACTATTCGATGATCGTGGGATTCTGCGGACGTTTTTCCGAAGAAAAAGGGCCCGATTATTTTTTGGAAATCGTCGGACAAATGGAATCGGATGATGACATCGGATTTATCATGATTGGTGACGGCCCGCTATTTCAGAAAACGCTGGATCATATCCAGGCCAGGGGACTTGCGGATAGAATTCACTGTTTCGGTATGGTCAATGATGTCCGGCCCTGCCTGGGCGATTGTGATGTACTGGTGTTGCCGTCCCGAGTGGATGGTCGTCCAAATGCAGTTCTTCAGGCTTTGGCCATGGGGGTTCCGGTTGTCGCATCCCGGGTTGGGGCATTGCCGGAAATCATTCAGGATGGGTCCAATGGATTTCTCTGCCAGGTCGGTCACATCGATGAATTTGTCTCTCATATCAAAATGTTGTCATCCGATCCGCGGTTGAGGGCGAATCTCGGTCAAAATGCGCGCCGATACGCTGAAACCCATCTGGATGAACGACAATGGCTGGCAAACATAGAAACAGTTTTTACCAATATATCAAATTCATGTAATAATCGGCGGGCCCGGTGAAGATTACGGTTTTACTTCCTGTATATAATGCGGGACATCCATTAAAACGGGCGATTGAGTCCATATTGAATCAGGACCACACCGATTTTGAATTTTTGATTATCGATGACAGTTCAACAGATGGATCTGCTGATATCATTGTCCGGTATGCCAAAAGCGATTCCCGTATTCAGCCCATTTTCCACCATAAAAACAGTGGATTGTCCGATACGCTGAACGAAGGCTTAAGAATGGCTGGCTGTGAATTGATTGCACGGATGGATCAGGATGATGAGTCTCTTCCTCACAGACTCCGGATTCAATGCCGATATTTATCAACGCGACCGGATGTTGCGGCAGTCGGAAGTTTTGTTTTTTATATGGGCACCAGCACCGACAGAGACAGACTGATTCGATTTCCGGTTTCTTCCGGGGAGATCGCACGAACACTTGCGGAATATAATTGCATTTTTCATCCGACCGTTATGATGCGTCGCGAGGCCGTATTGGCGTTTGGTGGCTATCGATCTGAATTTAAAAATGCCGAAGATTATGATTTATGGCTGCGAATGTCGCGGCAATACCAACTCGGTAATATTCCAATAGCCTTGTTGCGCTACCGGTTTTCGGTATCCGGAATGACGTTGGGGCGTAAGTGGGAGCAACTTTATTATGTTTTTCTGGCTCAGGCAGCCCATCACAATGACAGATTCGAAATGGCAGACTGCGAAAAATGGGCAAGGGAAAAACATGCGTCAATCGACCGGGTGGGATTTTTGGCCCATGTTGCCGAACATACGGCAGAAGAATTGATCTCGCTGGGAGACACATTTCAGGCGATACGGTTATTGTATCGTTTTTCCGGTGAAATTGGAAAACAAAAAGCGGCATCGATTGGATGGCACTTATACAGAAGAAGGTTGGAGATATGGCGGAACCAGTGTGATGAATGGCGAAAAATGCTCAAGTGACACGCTGTTTAAAATGTGCGGAAATCAATAAAACTGACAAAATGATTCCGGGTGGCCATAATCATTCGGATTACAAGGAGATAATTAATGAAGGATAAAATAGAAGAAGCTGCAACATATGTGGGAAATGACTGGAAGACCGGATCATACTACGATGAAGCCGAACGCGTTGTCGAAACGATGTGGGAACATGAGGTGTGGCCAATTATAAGGAAGTGCGACTGTGACTTTTCATGTGTGCTGGATTTGGCAGCGGGACACGGAAGGAATAGCAATAAACTCAAAGATATTTCTTCAAAAATATATATCGTTGATATTAATCAGGAAAACATAGATTTTTGCAAAGAACGATTCAAAAATGACAAAGACCGTTTCGTTTTTATCAAGAACAATGGAACCGATTTGAACGAAATTTCCAACGGAAGCATCAGTTTTGTTTTTTGCTACGACGCCATGGTACATTTTGATAGTGATGTTGTCAGGGCTTATTTGGGAGAATTCAGACGAATTTTGAAACCGGGTGGTATTGGATTCTGTCATCATTCCAATTACACAAAAAATCCGGAAGGCGATCTACACGACAACCCGGGATGGCGAAATTACATGTCACAAAGCCTCTTTGCCCATTATTGCCATAAGGAAAACCTTACAGTAATTGAATCCCAAATATTGAGATCGGAATTGGACTGTATTACCCTATTCAAAATAAAATGAATATTTGCCAGAAGTTTGTTCTGTAGAAGTATAACCTGGTTGGCCGGTCACAACTGTGATTTTTTTTAACGCCATCCTGTCGGAAGCGCGCTAAAATGCGGGTTATAAATCGCAGATTTGAACGGCCAAACGGCAAATTTAACTCAATAGCTATTTGTTATTTATACATTATTCTTTTGATAAACCTCAGGAACTGGTATGGCTTATATTCACACAACCCTTTCTATGGTTTTCAGGACATCGATTTCGGGTACTTTGCCGGTTGGGGATGACCAACAAAAACGCTATCTCCTCCCTGCTGCCTTCCCAAAACCATTATCTTGAAAGCTATAGAAATAATTCATGCCATTCAGCTCAATCATATTCATTTGCCTGTTCTTGCCACTGACGATATTTCTATATCGGCTGTCACCGGTATCCGTCAGAAATGGTTTGCTGGTTGTGCTCAGTCTGATGTTTTACAGTTGGGGCGAACAGGTGTATGTGGTTATCCTGGTGGTATCCATTTTATTCAACTATGGCCTGTCATGGGCAATTTTCCGATTTCAGAAATCCATGGCGGGCAAGCTGTTTCTGTGGGTGGCTGTTGTCAGCAATATCGGATTGCTGGGATATTTCAAATATGTCCAATTTTTTATCCTTAATTTCAATTGGATGCTTCAACGATTTCACATTGAGCCTTTATCGTTTCACGAGGTCCATCTGCCGATCGGCATTTCGTTTTTTACATTCAAAGTTCTTTCTTACCTTATCGATATTTATCGCAGAAATATCACTCCTGAAAAAAATCTCGTCAATCTGGCGCTTTATGTATCCTTTTTCCCGCAATTGAGTGCAGGTCCGATTACCCGTTTTAGCGATATGGCGGATGCCATTAACAGCCGTTCTGTTAATTTCGATGTGATTACCAGAGGAATCGAACGTTTCATTATCGGATTGGGGAAAAAAGTTCTGATCGCAAACACATTGTCCCTGACATCAAACCAGATTTTTGCAATTGGATTTCAAGACTTATCGCCTGCTGTGGCCTGGTTGGGAATTTTTTGTTACACATTGCAGATCTATTTCGATTTTTCCGGTTATTCGGACATGGCTATCGGCCTGGGAAGAATGTTCGGATTTCACACACCGGAAAATTTCAATTATCCCTATTGCGCAACATCGATTCAGGATTTCTGGAGAAGATGGCATATCTCGTTGTCAACCTGGTTCCGAGATTATCTTTACATTCCATTGGGAGGAAACCGGAAAGGTGGTTCCAGGACCTATCTGAACCTGATCATCGTGTTCTTTCTCTGCGGTCTGTGGCATGGCGCAAACTGGACGTTTGTCGTATGGGGCATTTTCCATGGTATGTTTCTGGTTATCGAGCGTGCCGGACTATCCCGTCTGCTCGAGAAATGCATCAAACCGGTTCGGTACGCCTATGTGATGACGGTGGTATCGATCGGATGGGTATTTTTTCGATCCGGCACACTTTCCGATGCGGTCAACTATCTGAAATGCATGGCTGGATGGAGCTTCGGAAACCATATGGTGCATCCTCTGGCCATGTATCTCGACCGGGAGATCGTTTTTCTGATCATCGCGGGTACCGTGTTTTCCACACCGGTCAGCCGATTGGTTTTCGGGCATCATTCCGCCGGTACCCATCACGCAGGGATGGACGGCGGAAATGCGAATGCTTTCAGGAACGTGATTCGGCTGGGTTTCATGTGCATGGTTTTTGTCCTGTCGCTGGCCTACCTGGTTTCAGGTACGGTTCAGTCATTTATCTATTTTCAGTTTTAAGGCCAACATGTGATGCGTTTCAACAAGGGATGCGACCGATTGTTCCTGATCGTTTTTTTCCTGACGATGATATCCGTACCGCCGCTGGTAACCGGTTTTCTCCCCAAACAGGAGATATCGAACCACGATCAGAGGAAGCTGGCGGAGTGGCCAACCATTCGATGGTCTGAAAACGAATGGAGAACATTCCCTAAAAAATTTGAAGCTTACATGAACGATCATATCGGATTTCGGGACCCCCTGATCCGCATTCATAATTTCATCCGGGTGTTCCTGTTTCACAAGTCCCCATTACAGCATATATTGTTGGGAAAGGACAACTGGATGTATATCCGGTCCGAGAAAAGCCTGGAAGACTACCGGGGACTGGACCCTTTCACCAATCAGCAGATGCACCGGTGGAAACAGGTGCTGGAAGCCAGAAACGGCTGGCTGAATTCACAGGGCATTCATTATCTGTTTGTCGTGGCACCGGACAAACACACCATTTATCCGGAATATATGCCGGATTACCTTCAGAAGATCGAGTCGAAGACCAGACTGGATCAACTGGTCGAATATCTGCATCAGCATTCATTTTTCCGAATCATCGATCTTCGGGACGCACTGATTCAGGCCAAGAAAACCGGGTTGGTCTATTACCGGACAGACTCGCACTGGAATTCTATCGGCGGATTCATTTGTTACGAAGCGATTCTTTCCCGAATGGCTCGATGGTTTCCGGATTTGATGTTTATCGATCGTGAATTGTTCAAGGATTTATCATCAAGAACTGCCGGTGGCGGGTTGTCATTGATGCTGAGGCTGGAAAACTGGTTGACGGAAGATGACCATCCGCAGCGGACCGTGAAGTCGCCCCGGTCCGAAAAGATCGATTTTGACCATAATCAATTGTCGTTTGCAACCGCGTTCCATAAATCGGATTTGCGGGCCGTGGTGTTCCGGGATTCTTTTTTTTCAGCGGTCGAGAAATTTTTGTCCGAACATTTCAATCCGGTGTACTATGTTTGGAAACGCGATGCGACCAATTCCAGCTACGATCATGCATTATTGAAGCAGTTGATCCGGGAGAACAAGCCGCATGTGGTCATTGAGGAACGGGTGGAGCGCTTAATGCAGACGCTGCCCGTTCTTTCTGTAGAGGAACAATTTGATCTTTCAAGAAAACAATTGATGATATTGGATTTGAAAAACGGATTCGAAGGCATTCGAGCACATCAGCAGGCAGAATTTGTACCCGGCTCCACGGATCTTGTCATTCGGTCCCTGGGCGGAGATCCGATACTGATCTTTCCGGAAATACCGTTTCAACCGGAACAGTCCGTGATCGTTCGGCTGGCGGTGACCAGCCCCCGAAACACGGTTTTTCAGTTTTTTTATCAGACACCGTCCTCGACAGGTTATCGGGAAGCTAAAAGCAGACGATTTCATGTCATAAAAGGATATAATGAACTGTTTGTTGCCTTGCCGGAAAAAGGACTGACCGGCCGCTTGCGGCTGGATCCGGGGAATACGGTTGACGACTATCAGTTGCATGAAGTGGAGATACGGACCAATATCTTTGATGAACCCTCAGATGGTTGACATTCGACTGGACTTATTTTAAAACGGCCTCACAAACGACATGTTCTGCATAGAATGTTCTCCAGCCGATCTTTTCTCATTATGGGACTGATTTCTTTAATTCCAGTATTTTTTCTGTCAATGGCCGCTCTGGCTTCCGGTACCCATCAGTCGTTTATCTATATTCAGTTTTAAGGTCTTGTAATTATGAGTTGTCGTGATGGATATCGCCAATTGTTTCTGATTACTTTTTTCCTGGTGATGATTTCAGTGCCATTTTTGATAACTGTTATTATGCCCAATGAGGACATATCACTGTACGATCAGAGAAAACTGGCGCAATTCCCAAAGATTTGCTGGTCTGAAAAAGAGTTGAAAGCATTTCCAGGACAGTTTGAAGCATACATCAACGATCATATCGGATTTCGACACGAACTGATACGCATTCATAATTTTATCAAAATCTTTTTGTTCAGCAAATCCCCATCCATGAATATCTTGTTGAGCAGGAACAACTGGTGGTATGTTAAAACTGAGAAGAGTCTTGATGATTATCGGGGACTTGATCTTTTCAATACTAAGCAGCTACTCAGGTGGAAACAGGTTCTGGAAGCGAGAAATGATTGGCTGAAGTCACAGGGAATCCACTATATCTTTGTTGTCGCACCGGACAAACACACCATTTATCCGGAATATCTGCCGGACCATATTCAAAAGATCAATCTGCAGACGCGGTTGGATCAACTGATAGATTATCTTCGTGAATATTCATTTTTTCAATTGGTTGACCCTCGGGATGCGCTGCTTCAGGCCAAAAAGACCGGCCTGATATATTACAAGACCGACTCGCACTGGAATACAGTCGGCGGTTTCATCGCATACCAGGAGTTGATGACCCGAATGGCCAACTGGTTTCCAAGTATGAGGCCTCTTGATCCTCAGGCATTGATGGATTATCAGTTAAAGGATACTAAAGGCGGTGATTTTACCTACGGCTTCAGATTGGAAGGCCGGATCAGGGAAGATGAAAATCCGGTACGTCAACTGAAATCTCCCAAATCGGTAAAAATTGATTTTGACTACAACCAACTGTCTTTTGCAACAGCATCCCATGATGCCGTTTTACGGGCAGTGGTCTTTCGGGACTCATTTTTTACGGCTGTCGAAGGATTTTTGTCCGAACATTTCAATCCGGTATATTATATATGGAAACGCGACGCGACCAACTCCAGCTACGATCATGGATTATTGAAGCGGTTGATCCGGGAGAACAAGCCGCATGTGGTCATTGAAGAACGGGTGGAGCGCTTCATGCAGACGCTTCCGGTTCTTTCTGGGGAGGAACAATTTGACCTTTCAACCCAAAAGCTGATGGTATTGAATCCGGATAATGGATTTGAGGGAATAACAGCGCATAAGCAGACGGTTCTCGATTCCGGATTTGCCGGCCTTAAAATACGATCCCTGGGCGGAGATCCGATATTGCTTCTTCCAAAATTTTCTGTTCAGCCGCAACATGCCGTGGTCGTTTCAATAGCGATTACAAGCCCGGTTGACATGGTTTTTCAATTTTATTATCCAATATCTCCTTTGCCGGGTTACAGGGAAGATCAAAGCAAACGCTTTCATGTAAAAAAAGGATTTAATCAGGTATATATAAAATTGCCCCCCAATGCCCTTGACGGCCGCTTGCGACTGGATCCGGGGAATGTCGCTGATGTTTATCAACTCCATTCAATGGAGATACGGGCCAATGTGTTTGATTCATACCCGTTGAACCCGCCTGAAATTAGAGAATAAAAGCGGAGTGCACCCTCAAATCCGTTTTCACATTTCTTTTATTCAAGAGGAGCG
>DFZE01000052.1 GCA_002382065.1 Desulfobacteraceae bacterium UBA4064 | reverse complement strand
TTTAAGATGGATTGGAAATGAAGTCAACAGGAACTGTTCCTGATTGCAGCAGTATCTGTTCCCTGATCGCCATGCCAAGCGTTTCCTGTGAATAGGGTTTGATGACAAATCCGCCTGCACCCAGCTTCTGTACGTTTTTGACATCCTCGTTTTCTGAAAATCCACTGGCGATAACGGCTTTCTGCCCCGGGTGAATCCGCAATATCTGTTTGTAAGTCTGGTATCCGTTCAAGGGTGATGGCCAACACAATGATGATGGCTGCCTGATGCGAATAATCCATGCGCGCCTGCGCCAGAACGACTTCTGCCTGGGCCAGTTCGACCAGTGTATTCGATACGGCATTCGCTGCTTCGGATTGCAGGGCGAAATCGTGAAACCGGGACCGGATCGCCACATCGATATCCATTATTTTCTCAGCAATAACAAAAAAATGGTCAATGAGATCATTGATTCGGGTCTGTTGATCCGGATTGACTGACGGATCATGTATCATCTCCTGGCGCATGACAAATGCCGAATTGAATGCAGACTGCATCAAAAACCGTTTTCGGGTAATCCGGTAATCCTGTGCAAACAGTTTCATTTCCCAATACAGGCGCATGAGATTGACCGAGTTGACAACTTCGGCCGCCAGTCCGGAAAGATTTTTTTCCATTTTGGCTTCCAGGCCCCGTACGGGTGCTGCCAGTTCAGTGAGCAGTTCCACGGATTGAATGGATGTATCGGCAAACCGTTTTACAGAGGACAGGTAGAGATTCAAATCCGTATTGCTTTTTCGAAGGGCGTCGCTGACATTCGAATGGTCGATCAGATTCTTTAATTTATGGCTGATGGTGATCGTCCGGGAGATTTGGCGGGCAGAGGGTTGTGCATACTGTTCATGAGCCATGGAAAGGCCGATATGGGGATATTGCAAAAAGAAACTGGCATGCAGATGGCGGGCTTTTTCCATTCCCCGATCCATTTCCAGAACCAGTCTCTGGATTTCCAGGCTGGTTTGAATGGATTCCTGTGTATTGCGGACGAACATCACGGAAATCAGGGCTGTGGCCACACCGGTCACGCTCAAAAACAGTAAGAAACCGATTCCCAGACCAAAACGGGTCGTGATGCTCATCCGCTGGAAAAATTGTGACAACCGGCAGCGGCGTTTCATGGGGGTGAATCTTTTGAGACCGGTCATCAATTGTCCCCATCCGTCCGGTTTGTGAGATTGTTATGGCGATACGTAAACATCACGTTGGACAACAGGCCCGCTATTCCGGCAGACGGATCATCCAGCCGCAGAACATTGAAAACCGGAAGTGAACATTGTTCAATCAACAAAAATTACATGTCCCGGAATCATCCCGAAATCATTGAAGCTGTTGCCCCCCGTCAAGGGGTATGGTATGAAGAAAAGCAATGGTAATAAAACATGATAACCCATTGATGACAAAAAATCTCCCACTTAATGGGATTGTAGGGGCCGAATGGCTGATTGATGGAACTGGCGACAGGCCTCAGTCAAACGTATGGATTGATATCCATGACGGCATCATTTCGGAAATTTATACCTGTTTGAGCCATATCCCGGTGCGCCATCATCCGGATCCAGGTCCCAAAATCCTGAATTTTTCCGGCTGCACCCTGATGCCGTCATGGATTGACTGCCATGTTCACCTGGTCATGTCGGGCACCGCCGATGCCGATATCCGAAAGGCCCAGTTGAAAACGGATTATCCACAGGCCCGTGTGACAATTTCCGCCCATCTTCGGGCTCATGCCAGATGGGGGATTGCCGCTGTCCGGGATGGTGGAGACGGACATGGTCATACGCTTCATTTCAAACATGAAAACAGTCGGCCATCCGATTCTTCGGTTCACATAAAAGCGGCAGGAAAAGCCTGGCGGCAATCGGGCCGGTATGGAAAACTGATCGGCGACTGTCCCTATCCCGGAGATACCCTGGCCGAAGCCATTCTAAAATCTCTGAACAAGCCGGGTTTCCGGCCGGATCATGTCAAAATTGTCAATTCGGGTCTCAACAGCCTGACGCTCTTTGGCAAAGAGACACCACCCCAGTTTTCCACAGCGGAAATGACATCGGCAATTGTTTGTGCCAGAAAAATGGGGCTGCCCGTCATGGTTCATGCCAATGGGACACTCCCGGTTCGGATTGCCGTCGAATCCGGGTGCAGCTCCATTGAACATGGATTTTTCATGGGCCGGGACAATCTTGAAAGACTGGCCGACAAACAGATTACCTGGGTCCCGACGGCCGTTACCATGGATGCGTATTCAAATTGCCTTTCATCCGGGAGTATCGAGGCTGACATGGCCCGGCGCAATCTGGACCATCAGATCTCCCAGATCGAACTGGCCGGCAAACTGGGCGTACCGGTTGCACTGGGAACCGATTCCGGAAGCATGGGCGTGTTTCATGGTGATTCCGCCAAACAGGAACTGAAACTGCTTCTGCAGGCGGGTTTTTCTGTCTCAAAAGCAGTTCAATGCGCATCACAGACCGGGGCGCGGCTATTGGGCATCCCGAATCTGGGCAGCATTCAACCCGGAAAACAGGCCTCATTTACAGTCATTCAAGGCTCACCGGATCAACTTGCCGCCTGTCTGCATACACTGAAAGGATTATCATGACCATTTCGGTTCAAAAACGATCAAGCATTTACAAAGGGCGGGTCTTTGAATTGACTGCCGAGGAAATTACACTGCCCAACAACACGCACATGACCATCGATATTATCCGGCATCCCGGGGCATCGGCCATTGTGCCGGTTCTGGATTCCGGAAACGTGGTTCTGCTGAGGCAATATCGCCATGCGGTGGGCGGAGATATCTGGGAAATTCCTGCCGGAACCTTTGACGGACCGGAAGACCCCCTGATTTGCGCCAAACGGGAACTGACCGAAGAGACCGGGTATATCGGCCAATCCTGGACCCGGCTGGGCGAAATTACACCGGTTCCCGGCTATTCGGATGAGCGGATTCATCTGTTTCTGGCAGCCGGTCTGACCCTGTCCACCCAGAATCTGGATGTGGATGAGGTCATCCAGGTTCATGATATCGCCTTTAAGACGGCAATGGATATGGTTTTTTCCGGTGAGATTCAGGATGCCAAAACGATTGCCGGATTGTGTCTGGCAGCCCGGGTTCTCCAAAACAGCTTTCGACCCAATTCAGATGTCTGATTTCCGGATGGTTACAGTGAATCCAATAAAAAAAACAACACTTCAAAATTCTGATCATTTTAATCTGTTATGCCATATCAGTGAACTGTCGACGCTTCTGACAGGCGCCAGCAACATCGAAAACTTTTTGCAGCGTACGGTTGAAATGGTTGCGCGCCACCTGTCCGCCACGGTGTGCTCAATCTACCTGTATGACGACAAGACGTCTGAAATCGTGCTTCGGGCAACTGTCGGCCTGAACCCGAACGCCATCGGTCAAATCCGGATGAAATCCGGCGAAGGCCTTGTGGGCGCTGTCATGATGAGCCAACAACCCATTCTTGAAGGCTCTGCCAGTCACAGCCCCCAATTCAAGTATTTCGAGGCTGCGGATGAGGACCGGTTCGAAAGCTTTCTGGCAGTACCCATTTTCAAGGGAATTCAAAATATCGGTGTTCTGGTTGTTCAGCACGAAACCAGAGACTATTTTGACGATATCGATATCATGGCCCTGAAAGCCATCGCGTCACAACTGGCCAGTGCCATTGAAAATGCCCGTCTGCTGATGGATATGACCAGCATTTCCGATGCATCGCCGATGACCCTGATTCCTGAAAAACTGAAATTCATCAAAGGACAAAGCGCCTGCGGCGGATTTGCCCATGCGCTGTCCGCATGTTTCGGGAAAAGTCACGGATGGCTTCTTTCCGAGGACTTTGAGGATCGCCTGTCTTACACACGGGCGGATTATCATCGGGCTTTTCAGGCCACGCTGGAACAACTGAAGGAATTTCAAACCCGTTTTTCCCAACGGCTTCCGGAAAGCGCATCCCTGATTTTTTCCGCCCATTTCATGATGCTGAAAGATCCCCGTTTCAATGCGGAAATTCTGGGCCGAATCGATTCCGGAATATCACCGCCTCGCGCCATTCAGTCGGTTGCCAGAAAGTATATCGCCATGTTTTCATCCAGCCCGTACATGTATCTTCGGGAAAAGGTATCGGATATCGAGGATCTGGCCGGCAGACTGCTGGAAAATCTGAAGCAACAGGATTCCCTGCTCCCGCATCATCAGTGGCGGGAGCATATTGTGATTGCCCGGGAGCTTTATCCGTCCGACATTTTAAAGCTGGCGTCGCAGGATGTTCGGGGTGTCATTCTGGTCAGCGGCGGCATCACATCCCATGTGTCCATTCTGGCCCGATCCATGAAAATTCCAGCCGTCATCGCAGACTGTCCGGAACTGCTTCAACTTCCGGAAAACATAGAGATTCTGCTGGATGCCGATATGGGCAACATTTATGTGGCGCCATCCCGGGATGTGATTCTTCAGTTTGAAAACCGCAAACGGATACAGGAAGTCGCCATTCCGTTCAGCCACATGATGTCGCCGACCACATTTACCCGGGATGGCGAGCGGGTGCGGCTGATGGCCAACATCAATCTGCTGAGTGAGCTTCCCCTGGCCAGGGATTTGAAAGCCGAGGGAATCGGTTTGTACCGGTCCGAGTTTCCGTTCATCATCCGGTCCAGTTTTCCGTCCGAGGAAGAGCAGATTTTTCTGTACAAACGGCTTATCAATGAAATGCCGGAAAAGGATGTTACCATTCGCACCCTTGATATCGGTGGTGACAAGGTTTTGTCATATTCCAACGCCACCGGAGAAGCCAACCCGGAGCTGGGAATGCGATCCATTCGTTTTTCCCTGGGCAATCCCCAGATTTTTGAATTCCAGATTCGGGCCATTCTTCGGGCTGCGGCAGATGCAAAAACCATTCAGATCATGTTTCCGATGATATCGTCCCTGGATGAATACCGCGAAGCCAGAGGGATTGTGACCGATTGCATCCATGCACTGGTTCGAAGCGGTCTGCCGCATCATCCGGCGCCCGAAATTGGCATGATGGTCGAGCTCCCTTCCGTTATTGAAATCATGGATGAACTGGCCCGGGAAGTTGATTTTTTTTCTATCGGAACCAATGATTTTGTTCAATATATGCTGGCCGTTGACCGGACCAATGAAAAAGTGGCCCGATATTATCAGCCCTGCCATCCATCGGTTTTGAGGGGACTTGCCAAAATTGTGGCAGCGGCCAACCGGCATTCAAAACCGATTTCAGTTTGTGGCGAGCTGGCCCATGAATTGGAATACATCTGGTTTTTTATTGGAATCGGTATCCGGCGACTGAGTGTGGATCCCCAGTTTTTACCCCGTGTTCAACTGATCGTCAATAACATGAATGCAACCGTTGCAACCCTGTATGCGGATGAGCTTCTGACGCAAAGCACGCTGAAAGACGCCAAAAAAATAGTGGATGGCCTTCGAAATCAGATGGATGTCCGGGAAAACCGGCTTACGGACTGATTGCACATGTGCAGCGACTGAATGGAAAGCCCGATTTCCGTATATTTTTGTTTAAAATGGATGCGTTTCTTTTTCCCTCTCTCTTTGAAAAGCGGAATTGCTTTGTGCATTTCGGCCCAAGCATGGGTGTCCAGTCCCCGGGTATGAAAAAACGCATGCCAGCCGGGTTTCCGGTTTTCACAAAAAACAATCATAAGCCATTCCGATAGGTTCACCCGCCGGAGATGAAAATGGACAGGCCATCGTAGCCCGGATCTCCATACCCGGGAAAATAGGGATTTCCAATCCCGGCCAGAAAAGTTCACCATCGATGGAGGATTTGACATGAAATTCCCTTATGGTATCTGTGATTTTAAAGAAATCGTTATGCAGGGTTATTTTTACTGCGATCGTACCGGCTGCATCCCCCTGCTCGAAAAAGGAAAATATCTGCTGTTTATCCGGCCCAGGCGCTTTGGAAAAAGCCTGCTTTTATCC
>DFZE01000128.1 GCA_002382065.1 Desulfobacteraceae bacterium UBA4064 | reverse complement strand
CAGGACGCTCCTGCGGAGCTTGATGGTATATGTTTATTTTAGCCGCATTTTCACGGTAAACGATCATGATCAGGGGGCTGCTAACCCCCGTATATGAAATCAGGCCTTGTTCGTAGTGACGCCGTAAGGCGTTTTTTTAATGCCCTTACGGGCACACGACGAACAGAGGGAAACATTCAGGCGATGCCGCCGTCGGACGGTCAGGCGGCATCTCAATACGCACGATTCATATCTCAATACTGTAACTATTTTCACGGCAAATGAACCAGACGTCACTCCGGTTTTTGAATTCCCCGCTTGAATACATCAAAAGCCAGCTCCAGTGTCTCGCGAAGATAATCCTTGTCGTTGTCCATGATTTTTTTACTGGCTTCCCACAGAACGACACCGGAAAAAAGGGACCAGAAAATATCGGAAAGGGCAACCGGATGTTTTTGAATGAAAGTCCCTTTCTGAATGCCTTCCTCAAAAATTCTGGCGATGGCGCCGATTGATTTTCTGGACAGGTCCTCAATCTGGGTCAGAAGACCCTGGGACAGATTTTTCAGGGTTTCCGAGGATTGAAGATGAAACATGTTGATAATAATCAGCGGATCGAAATCATAGACATCATACATGGCTTCAATCAGTTTATCGACCTTTTCATTCGGGGTCAGATCCGCTTCCTTGTTGACATGCTCGACCCGAATATGGAGATATTGAAGAATGCGAAGCGAAAGCGATGCGTACAGTTCTTCCTTGTTTTTAAAATACAGATAGAGCGTTCCCGGACTCAGCTCAGCTTCGCTGGCAATGTCTTCCATTGTGGATTTGTTGAATCCCTTGTCCGAAAAAACCCGTTTGGCAGCCACGATGATCTGTTGCCGTCTGCGCTCTTTTTCTCTTTCTTTTCTTTCTTGAATTCCCATGTCCATTTCCTGAATAATATTTATTAATAATACAAAATCTATTTTATATTTAAAATTTAGTCAAGATAAATTATTCAACATCTTATAAGATTTCACAATGATCAATTTGGAAAATTACCCAGATATCCTTCCGTTTGAGTTAACTCTTGCCAAAAAAATGTCACCGTGATAGGAAAACTGAATTTCTGCAGTTGCAGTAACCAAAACCGGAACGGTTCCCGTTCCACACGATCAACCATCATCACCAAGGAGGTATGGGTAAATGGCTTACAATGCGGTACAAATGGCTGACTGGCAGATTTCGGAAGAAGCCGAAAAAAACATGCCGACCCCGGATCAATGGCGGGAAAAGCTTGGTCTTAAAAAAGACGAAATGCTCCCCATGGGCAGGCTGGCCAAACTGGACTTCCTGAAAATCATCAACAGACTCAAAGACCGGCCGGATGGCAAATATATCGAGGTCACAGCAATCACGCCGACACCTCTGGGTGAAGGAAAAAGCACCACTTCCGTCGGTTTGATGGAAGGCCTCGGTATGCGCGGGAAAAATGTCGGTGGTGCATTGCGGCAGCCTTCCGGCGGCCCCACCATGAACGTCAAGGGAACCGCGGCCGGTGGTGGCAATTCCCTGCTGATTCCCATGACCGAATTTTCGCTGGGTCTGACCGGCGACATCAATGACATCATGAACGCCCACAACCTGGCAATGGTCGCCCTGACCGCCCGCATGCAGCATGAACGAAACTACAATGACGAGCAGTTGGCGCGGTTGACCGGCATGAGACGCCTCGATGTCGATCCCACCCGCGTGGAAATGGGCTGGATCATCGACTTCTGTGCACAGGCCCTGCGCAATATCGTCATCGGTCTTGGCGGCCGAACAGACGGGTTTGTCATGCAGAGCAAATTCGGCATCGCTGTCGGTTCCGAGCTCATGGCAATTCTGGCTGTGGCCACCGATCTGGCCGACCTGAAAGAACGCATCAACAATATTACCGTGGCCTTTGACAAAAGCGGCAAACCCGTGACCTGCCGGGATCTGGAAGTCGGCAATGCCATGGCCGCATTCATGCGCAATACCATCAACCCCACCCTGATGTGCACCGCAGAATATCAGCCCTGCTTTGTTCATGCCGGTCCGTTTGCCAACATCGCTGTCGGGCAGAGTTCCATCATCGCCGACCGCGTGGGTCTGAAATGCTTTGACTACCATGTCACCGAATCCGGATTCGCCGCGGATATCGGATTTGAAAAATTCTGGAACGTCAAATGCCGTTTCTCCGGCCTCAAACCGCATGTATCGGTTTTGACAGCGACCATCCGCGCGTTGAAAATGCATGGCGGCGGGCCCAAGGTCGTTGCCGGAAAAGCGCTGGATGATGCCTACACCAAGGAAAATCTGGCCCTGGTTGAAACAGGTGTCGAGAATATGGTCCATATGATCAAGGTTATCCGCAAGGCCGGTATCAATCCGGTGGTTTGCGTCAACCGGTTCTATACCGACACCGATGCCGAAGTGGCGATTGTCAAAAAAGCCGCAGAAGCCGCCGGCGCCCGCTGTGCCGAGTCCAAACACTGGGAAAAAGGTGGTGAGGGCGCTCTGGAATTTGCCGACGCCGTCATCGATGCCTGCAACGAAAGCAATGATTTCAAATTTCTGTATCCGCTGGAAATGAAGCTTCGCGATCGTGTCGATACCATTGCCAAGGAAGTTTATGGTGCAGACGGTGTGGACTGGTCACCGGAAGCCACTGCCAAGGCAGAAATGCTGGAAAAAGATCCCAAATACGCCGACTTTGCCACCATGATGGTCAAGACACACCTGAGCCTGACCCATGATCCGGTTAAAAAAGGCGTACCCAAGAACTGGCGGCTGCCGATTCGGGACGTATTGATTTATTCCGGCGCCAAGTTCCTGTGCCCCTGCGCGGGTACCATCAGCCTGATGCCCGGAACCAGCTCCAACCCGGCGTTCAGAAGAATCGATGTGGATGTGAATACCGGTAAAGTCAGCGGACTGTTCTAGAACCTTCAATCCGGGGGTGCTGAAATATCCTTTCAGCACCCTTTTTTTATTTTATAGCTTTCAAGATAAAGATTTTGGGTGCGTTATCGGTCGGGGATGGCCGAAAAAAGGCCTATCCCCTCCCTGCTGCCTTCCCAAAATCATTGTCTTGAAAGCTATATGATCTCATTTCTTCAATCCCTTGCCAGAATCGAATTCACCATGAACTGCCTTCTGATAAATCCGTTTTATCCCATTTCTGAAACACCCTCTCCCCCGCTGGGGCTTGCCTATCTGGCCGCGGCTCTGGAATCTGCAAAATGTCCGGTCAGGATATGTGATTTTGTGGTTTATCCATATGGAAAGCCGTTTCTGGAAAATGAGATGAATGCATTTTCACCCCATATCGTCGGGGTGACATCCGTAACCATGAACTTCAATGAGGCCATTAAAATCATTCAGGATGTTAAACGCATCAATCCGGACGTCATTACGGTCATGGGCGGGCCGCATGTGACGTTTTGCAGTCAGGAGACACTGGCTGCATACCCCGAGCTTGACATTGTGATTCTGGGCGAAGGAGAAGACACACTGGTCAGACTGGCGCAATCCTCCCGGAAAGACTGGCCGGAAATTGACGGTATGGTATATCGGAACAATGACAGAATATTTGCCACCAGACCCAAATCCGGATGGATCGATGTCGATGCGCTTTCGCTTCCGGCACGGCACCTGTTACCCCTGGGGCGGTATCGGGCACTTGGCATGCCGTTGACCATGACCACCAGCAGGGGATGCCCGTTTCAGTGCATTTTTTGTGTGGGCTGGAAAATGGTTGGCGCCAAAGTCCGGTATCGAAACCCGATATCGGTTGTCGATGAGCTTGAATCTTTGGCCGGTCTGGGGTTTCATCAGATCAATATCGCGGATGATCTGTTTACCGCCAATGAACGGCATTGTCTGAACATTTGTGACGAAATCATCCGGCGGAACATTCAGGTTCGCTGGACGTCTTTTGCCCGTGTGGATACGGTATCTCTGCGTGTTCTGGAAGGCATGAAATCGGCAGGATGTACGGCTGTCAGTTTTGGGATCGAGTCCGGAAATGCGGATATTCTGAAAACGGTTCGAAAGGGTATTACACGGGATCAGGTCGTTCAGGCGGTATCCTGGTGTACCGAGGCCGGTATCCAGCCGCACGGCTCGTTTATTCTGGGCCTGCCCGGAGAAACACCGGACACCATCCGGGAAACCCTGGCATTCGGGGATACGCTGCGGGATCTGGGGCTGTCTTACGGGTTTCATATGCTGGCGCCGTTTCCCGGGACCCGTGTCCGTGAGGAGAGCGAGTCCTACGGAATTCGAATACTGTCGTCGGAGTGGTCGGATTATCATGCCAATCGGGCGATTGTCGAAACTCCCGATGTCAGCCAGGATATGATGAATGCCATTGTGATGGAATGGGAAGACGATTTCAACCGGCAACTGGGCCGGATTGGAGATCGGATAAAAAGTGGAGAAGCCGCGGAAGACGAGGCATTTATTCTGGTGAATCTGGAAAGAACGGTTCTGCTGTATGATATGATGATGAAGCAACTTCTGGAAACAGCGGGACAAACCATAAGCCCGGAAAGCCAAATCGATCCGGATCAGATATTGATGGAACTGGCGGAACGCATATTTCCCGAATTGGAAAATACCACAAATGAGAAGCTGATCGATACACTGAAAACGGCACTGGGACGAAACGACATCCGGTATTCATATGCCAATGGCATGCTTCAGTGGGACTGGACGACGATTCAGCCGGCGTTGAAGACGGATTGTTGATTTTGATTAAGGGATACTTGGGAAATTTTGACGGGTCCCTCATTCTGACTTCTGAATTCTGGCTCCTGAATACCTGAGTAGTTATGATTATTGAATTCCCATCAGATGCGTTCTGAGATTGGCTTTTTTCCCCTTGATCCCGGTTTTTGAACGGATACGGATCCGGCGTTGTGCGACGGCTCCCTCCTTCTTATCCAGAATATCGGCAATTTCGCGAGTTTTTTTCCCCTGTTTGACCAGATTGATCATTTGAATGTCAGCTGCGGTCATGGACATGTAGCGCGGCGATATTCTGGGGGTGAACGGTGCCGTCACATCCTGAAGATTGGTCTCGACAATGCCGAGATAGGTGAGCTGGGTTTCATTCAATTTCGTTGTTTTTAATTTGTCAAGGTAAGGCAGTATAAATTCCCGGATATTGGCAATAATTTTTTCTTCAAGTTGCAGAAGCTCTTCTTTTCGGTGTTTCAACAGAATTTTCAAAGCGCCATTGGTTTCTTCCAGGTTTTCCGCACTGATCTTCAGGGCCTGTTCCTTTTCCAGAAGCAGGCGGTTGATTCGATCCTTTTCAAGTATTTCATCCTGAAGGGCCTGATTCATTTCGCGCAGTTCAACCGTCCGTTCCTGAACCCGATTTTCCAGTTCGGCATATGCTTTTTCAAGCGCTTTGTCCAGTGCGCGCTTGTGAAGCGCCATCTCGATGGTTGGCCTGATCTGTTCCGAGGAAACCGGTTTGATGAGATAGCCGAGGGGGGCCAGTGTTTTGGCGCGACCCACAAACTCATCCTGAGGATATGCGGTCATGAAAATAATCGGCGCATCCTGTTCTTTCCGGATCCGTTCGGCCGCGTCAATACCATCCATTCCCGGCATTCGGATATCCATCAGAATCAGATCCGGAAGCATGTCCCGGGCCATTTCCAGTGCTTCATCCGCGTTTGTGGCGTAGGCCACGCTTTGATGTCCCATGGAAATAATCAAATCTTCCAGTTGCGTTGCAAAAATGACCTCATCATCCACAATCAGTATCTTCGCCATAACCCACCCCGTCTCATCGAACGGTTTTCAACGCCTGTTTGCCGGCATCACTTGCATATACAAACAATTTGGTCGCAATTTTTGCAGCGGTGTATTCCGATACATTGGTGCCCGGTATTTTACACAATTCGTTAATATCTGCGGCAACAACCGTTTTTTGCCGCCCCAGTTTCCGGATCAGATCAATCAGTTGGCGGTACGTCACGCCACCGGGTTCAGGTGTGCCGACCCCCGGCATGACAGCAGGGTCCAGACCATCCAGATCAATTGTCAGGTAAACATGCGACGGAAGCCGGCTGATGACCGTATCCATCCAGTCATTGCCAATGTCTGAAATCATTCCGGCATATACCGGCTCCAGCCGTTTTTGTTTGACATAGTCATATTCTTCGGCGGATACGGACCGGATTCCGACCTGTACCGCCGCACACCCCATATCATCCATGACCCGTCTCATCACACAGGCATGATTATACCGGCTGCCATTCCATTCATTCCTCAGATCCAGATGGGCGTCGATCTGAAGCACACCCAGATTGTCATACCGTTCGGCGGCAGCCATGACCGGACCAATTGAAATGGCATGATCACCACCGATGGACAGCAGGAATTGATTCCGATCCAGAACAGTCTTTGCCGCAGCCTTCATCTGAAATACAGCGGTTTCGGGATCATCGGATGGCGTAAGCGCCGGCAGGGTATGAATGCCCATGCGGCTCCAGTTGACAAATGTTTCATCATCCAGCATTTCAAGCTGGCTGGAGGCTTCCAGGATATGGCAGGGGCCCTGTGCGGTTCCCATTCCATAGGATACCTGATGCTCATGGCAAAGGGGGAGAACAACGATACTGGCCTGATCCAGACGACAATCGCCAGCTTCGGTTCCCCCGAATTGCGTGGTTGCCATACAGACGCGCCCTATTTTACAAAAACCGCGGCCGCCAGAACCGTGGTCCACAAATTGCCCTCTGATCCCAGTGCACCCTGGCTGGTATGCATGGATTTGACGATTTTTCCGGACATTTTATACACTTCACGACGCTCATCATAGTCCTTGTCCGCATCGAACTCAATACCCAGCGTATTGGCCAGCATGGTCGCAGCCAGATCTTCGGCATATTCGCCTGCCTCAAGTTCTGTTTGTCCGAATCCATGATGTTCGGATAAATATCCGTAACGCCCCTTTTCTGCAGGCAGTGCCAGACCAATACTTGCAATGATGCGTCTGCCAGGCTCATTGATCTGTTCCCTGGCCATGACGCAATGGGTGATTTCGCCCGGTTCCAGGCGGTCTACACCGCGATCGATGTCGATGATATGACAATGCGGCGGAAAAATGGAAGAAACGGTAACAAGGTTCAAGTGTGCGATACGGGCGTCGCGCAAGGCATTTTCAAATGAAGACAGCTTTTCTTTTGCGATACCGATTCCCCTGGTAAAAAACATATATCGTGGCACATACATTGATTGACCCTCCCTGAAATATAGGATACAGCATTAAATGCTGATGACACGCTGAAAACCTATATAGGATTTCAAAAACCAGGGAAAACTAATTGAAAACAAACTTTTTGTCAAAGTAAATATGGACTGGCAATGAAAAACCCGGCTTTGATCATCGTTTTGGCCAAATAATCCGGAACATTTCGGGATGGCAACATTTAAAGACGTTATAATGACTGAAAATCCCATGATCATCCATCTGAATCTCCGCAGGCACTGTATCGAGACCGAAATCAGGCAGATTCATAACCGGTGCATGGTTTCATATTTCAAGAATCCGGATGACCGGAATGAACTGTCAGAAACCATCGAAGTTCTTGATCAGGTTATGGCCGACTGGAATTTCCCGGCTCTCCGATCCACATACCCCGAGCTGGCAGGAGGGGGTGATTTGCCGGTTCAACTGATTGCAGATGACCCGGAACAGGTGACTCTCCGGATCGACGGCCGGGAAATTCAGCCAATATTCAAATCGTAAACCGCCAGGAACAGAACCAGTCGTCCGGATGGGCATCCGGCGGGCATCCGATACATTCGGTTTTGATATCGGGATCGATTGCCCTGGCAAAATAGGTGTATTCGACCAGGCCACCGGATTTGCAGGGATAGTCATTCAGCCCCTTGCGTTTCCTGGCGGATTGAACCCGGCAGTCATTCATCTGGAAGATCAGTTCATGATCGCTTTTTTCAACAAAAGACTGCTCATTTATTCGGGCATACAGCCGAAAATTCAGGGCCTGTTTCAGACCGGTCAATCCCGGATGTTCCGGAAGATTCAAGAACTTTCGGATTGAATGGGCTTCAAACGGCGAAAACCGGCCCCAACAACTGTCATTGCACCGTTTGGCATCGTTCATACCCTGGGAAAATTCAACGGCCTGAAACCAGACACCATCGTTTGCCAGCCAGTTGACCGCAACACTGTCAAGCAGTGCCAGCAACTGCTCCATGGGCATATTCAAGAGTGCGGCCGGAACATTGTCTTTCATCTCGAAGCCCAGTTGTTTGGACAGCCGTCCCATCTGAATGCCATAGCTTCTGTCAAATGCTTCTGACAGGGTTTTCAGAGCCTGTTCCATACCCATCTGATGCCAGACTTCCGTAAACCAGAGTGCATGATGAATGATGATGCGGTGAAACTGGTCGACGACCAGAGCCGCTATGTCGCTTTGATCCATTTCTTCGGGCTGGTCAACTGAACGGATATCCATGTTATCTGATCCTTTCACAGATTCTGGTGATGTGTTCAGGGGATGTTCCGCAGCATCCACCTACAATTTCAATGCCTTCTGCTTTAATTTTGACGATGTTGTCCGCAAACTGTTCCGGAGTTTCGGGGTAAATGGTTTCGTTGCCATGAACTTTGGGAATGCCGGCATTGGGTTGAATAATCACCGGAATGGTAACGGCTTCCCGAATCTGGCGGGCCAGAATCACCATGGTATCGCTGCCCAGCGAGCAGTTGGCCCCAACTGCGGACACACCCGCATCCGCAAGTGTTTTCATACTGTTTGCCAGCCAGTTGCCCATGACGGTCACAAATCCGGATGGGGTCTGCTGGAAGGTGAGTGTCACAAAAAGCGGCAGTGAAGACACCCGCTGAATCCCTTTGACCGCGGCGAGGGCCTCATCCAGATCATACATGGTTTCCACGATCAGTAGATCGGCGCCGGCTTCGGTCAGACATGTCGCCTGTACCGCAAAATTGTCAATGGCCGCTTCTTCGGTAAGGGTTCCGGATGGAAACAGAAGCTCGCCGGTTGGCCCCATATCGCCGGCAACCCATTTTTTTTGTCCGGCTGCCTGTTTGGCCAGATGGACGGCAATCCGGTTGATTTCTTTGCACCGGTCATCCAGTCCGGCTTTTTTAAGTTTGAGCCGGGACCCGCCAAAGGTATTGGATGTTGCGATATCCGATCCGGCGTCAAAATACGCCTGATGGATGGACTGAACAACCTCCGGCTTTTCCAGATTCCAGGATTCGGATGCCCCGCCGCCGACCAGTCCGCTGCGGATGAGCATGGACCCCATGGCCCCGTCAAATATCAGTCCGTGTTTTTTGCATGTTTCAAGCAGGTTCAAAACAGGGGACTCCTTTCTCAATATCATTTTAGATCAGGTCAGACAGCGTGAATAATCTTGCACCGTGACGAATTGTCAAAATATCAACCCGGCTTTCATGTGTTCTGTAAATAATTCTGTATATTCCGACGATCAGTTCCCGAATATTTGATTTTTCAATTTCAGGGGTGATACGCCCGGATTCCGGCATAAATTCGAGCAGCCTGACAGAAGACAATATTTTTTTGGCAAATAATTCAGCATATCTGTCTGAATCGCGTCGAATATAATTGATGATTGCTTCAAAATCCTCCAAAGCCAGCCGGGTCCAAACTATTTTAGCCATTTTTCAACCTGTTGCTCGACATCATCATGAAGAATGACATTGCCTTCATCCGCCTGTTTAATTCCCATTTCGACCTTATAGGTCGTTACCAGCCTGTCTATGACATCATCAATTGAAGCGTTTAATGCCAGTTTATCAGCAATTCTGTATAACTCTTCCCGTATAATCACTGGTGAACCTCCCTTGTTATGGTCGAAATGAAAAATGATGCTGGTTGGCGCGTTATAGACAGAACACCATCAAATCATACGCTATTGCTTTTCATTTTAATCATTTCTGTTTTGCTGACCCTCCTATCCTCCCCCGGCCGGGGCGTAGAAACGCAATGCATTGCGTCTCTACAGAATGAGGGACAAAAAGCACGCCCTGTGAGCTTTGGCGGGTTCGCAAGCTCAAGCTTGGGAATCCGCCAAAATCATAATTCATCCCATCCGATTGGTTCCGCTTATTCTCTCATATCTCTTTAAGAGCTTGATGGGCCAATATTTCAAGTAATTCCTGTGATTCTGAAAAGGATTTTTCCCATTTCAATTCATCTTTTATCATTTCAATAAAATCAGGAAATTTCAGTTCTCGTATCCAATGGATCGCTATCATTTCCTGTTCCTTTTTGGAAAATTCAGATGCCATATTCTATCGGCCAAAGCATCTTTCGGGCAGTTGAGGTGTAGCATCCCAGCCATTCGGCAGCTTCTGCCCGGTTTTTTCCCCCAGTTTTTCCTTTACCCGTTTCAAGCCGGGTCTGGCATACTGGGGATGCCCTTCCTTTTTGGTGCGGCCATTGATGATGGCATCCGAACGCAGCCGCCGACCCACTGTCCTTTCCAGAAGTTTTCCCAGCTTCAATACACGGTCCACATCGTATCCGTGCGCGACGCCCATCTCGTCGATCTGAACCAGGGTATCCTCCAGTGTCACCAGGCCCACATACCGGGGGTCATCATAATAATAGTCCCCGGTTCCCTTGGTCGGGCAGTCATCCATGAAGTTGGCGGGCTGACCCCCCAACCCGCCCAGTGTTGCCTCAAAATGGGTGATGCCGGCCTGAAGTGCGGCCAGAACAGAAGCTGACGTTACCCGTTTGGTTTCGTGAAAATGGGCGATATGCAGATCGGTATTGGGCAGTTGGTCCAGTACCAT
The DNA here is from genome assembly GCA_002382065.1 of Desulfobacteraceae bacterium UBA4064. Taxonomy (GTDB): domain Bacteria; phylum Desulfobacterota; class Desulfobacteria; order Desulfobacterales; family Desulfatirhabdiaceae; genus UBA4064. The sequence goes on along the minus strand of DFZE01000128.1, from coordinate 15,494 downwards.
CGAATAGTATCGATACACATCCGGAGCCGATGCGCTGCCGTCATGATCCGCATGTTCGATGTCATGCGCGCCGATGGAGAGCCATCGCTTGGCAAAGTCAATGGCATCCTGCATGTCCGTGGCCCCGCCGATCGGGCTGCCCCAGATGGTGCTGACAGTTCCGCACATTTTCATCCCGGCGTCATTGCATTTCCGGATACACCGTTCGGCTTCTTTCCAGTAGTCCGGAAGGCTGGTTCCGGAATTGGCAAAATGATGCTCTTCCTCGGTGGAAACCATCATGAGCAGCCGGTCCGGACCAATCCCTTTCTGTTTGAGCGCAATGGCGCGATCGACGGCACTCTCCCGGATGGTGACACAGGTAAAGCAGATATCCTCATATTTGATGCCGCGTTTGGCACACTGGTTTTTGAATTTGTCGCTCCGGACATGGGTGAGAATCTGTTCTGCATCGCGAAACTGCGGCATGGAATAGGGGTTGCCCAGATTGGTAATTTCAATATCCCGGCACCCGGCAAAGATCATTTCTTCCGTGTAATAGATTTTTGCGGCGGTTGAAATGAATTTTTCCTCATGCTGAAAGCCGTCCCGGACAGTGATGTCACCAATGGTTACTTTTCTGGGCATTCTGGGGAAAATTTTCCAGTAATCATATTCGGTCATGGTGATTTGGCTCCTTTTTTGTAGAATGTCAGATTTGAAATTTGAGATTTCAGATAACAGACTTAATACAGACCACCTATCATTCGGCATCACTCCCCGGTATACACCGGCTTTCTTTTTTCCCGGAAAGCGGTCAGCCCCTCCAGCCGGTCTTTGGTCGGAATGCAGACCCAGTAGGCATTGGATTCAATGGCCATTCCGGTATTCAGATCCGATTCCAGGCCATAATTGATGGCATATTTGGCCTGCTCGATGGCAATGGGTCCGGTTTCACAGATCAACGCTGCCAGTTTTCTGGCTTCTGACAGCAAATCTTCGGGTTTGCAGATGTGATTGGCCAGACCGATGGACAATGCTTCTTCGGCGCCAATCCGTCTGCCGGTAAAAATCAGTTCCTTGGCCTTCCCTTTTCCCACCAGTCTGGGAAGTCTCTGGGTGCCGCCGGCGCCGGGAATGATGGCCAGGCGGGTTTCTGTAAGGCCCATGGTGGCGGATGTTGAAACAAGCCGGATATCCGAGGCCAGGGCCAGCTCGGTGCCACCACCCAGGGCCACACCATTGACCGCCGCAATGACCGGTTTGTTCAGCAGTTCGATATCGGCAAACAGATTACGGATTGTAAAAATATACTCCCGGACCTGATCCGGTTTCAGTGTGGCCCGTTCTTTCAAATCTGCTCCGGAGCAGAATGCCTTCTGACCAGCCCCGGTAACAATCACCACCCGGATATCCCGTCGGAAACGGATGGCATCGACCTGGTTTTTCATTGCGTGAAGCAGATCAAAATTAAGTGAATTCATGACCTCGGGGCGATTGAGTGTCAGCACACACACGCCGTTTTTCTCTTCATATAACAACGGAATCTGATCTTCCATGAAATACTCCTTTGATAGCCCTGATCGTGTTCAGCACCCGATATACCGTGAAATCACGATACGCTGTACTTCGGATGTGCCTTCTCCAATTTCAAGCAGTTTGTGATCGCGGTAAAAACGTTCGACGCCATAGTCTTTCATCAACCCATATCCGCCATGAATCTGCACGGCATGGTCTGCAACCCGGCCCATTATCTCCGAGCAGAAAAGCTTGGCCATGGCCGCTTCTTTTTCAAACGGGCGTTTTTGGCCACGCAGCCAGCAGGCCTTGTATAGCAGATTCCGTCCACATTCAATTTCCACTGCAGAATCGGCCAGCTTGAATGCCACTGCCTGAAATTTGCTGATCGGTTGTCCAAACTGAACCCGTTCCCTGGCATATTTCAGGGCGGCGTCATAGGCCCCCTGAGCCCCGCCCAGTCCCATGGCCGCAATTGACAGTCTGCCGCCATCCAGGGTTTTCAGCATTTGATGGAATCCATCCCCGCGTTTGCCCAGAATGCTTTCCGCCGGGACACGAACATCATCGAAATAAAGTTCTGCTGTATTGGAGGATCGCCACATCATCTTTCGGTGCATGGTAACGGCCCGAAACCCGGGCGTGCCATGTTCGACCAGAAAGCATGTATATTCCGGTCGGCCATTCGGGCGGGTTCCGGTAATGGCCTGAACGGTTACACCAATGGATATTTCACTGGCTGCATTGGTGATAAAGATTTTTGATCCGTTGATGACCCAGTCGTCGCCGTCCTGGACAGCCGTGGTTTTGCTGCCGCCGGCATCGGAACCGGCCGTGGGTTCGGTCAGACCGAATCCCCATAATCCTTTTCCACTGCATAATGTCGGGAGATATTTCTGTTTCTGGCTTTCCGAGCCAAAATAATAAATCGGGCCGATTCCCAGGGAATTTCCGGCTGCAATGGTGGCTGCCTGCGACCCATCCACCCGGGCAATTTCTTCAACCGCAATGATGTAGGAAAGGTAATCCATTCCCTGCCCGCTGTAGTCTTCGGAAACAAACATGCCAAACAGCCCGATATCCCCCATTTTGCGCGTCAGATCGGGTGAAAATTCCTCTTTTTCATCCAATTCCCCTGCAATGGGTGCAATTTCGTTCAGCGCAAATTTGCGCACTTCCTTGCGAATCATTTCCTGTTCTTTGGTCAGATTGAAATCCAATGCGTCCTCCTTTTTTTGAGCCGGGTTGAAACAGATGATTCGGATTAGTAATCATAATGATATGGGTCGCGTCAATATTTATTATTCATTCAGAAAAAAAGTAGATTTGTGGCTGGTTTTCAGATTGAAAAAGGCGGGGTTGCGGTTCACTTTCAGCCGGAAGACAGTTTCCGTTCAGGCATTCATTATCACGGAATGGAGATCAGGTGCCTTAAAACGCCTGTGGAAAGTGTTTCATCCAGGGCATGACCGTTGTGGGAATATCGTTTGCTGAAGAGCAGCCTGTCAATGACTGAATGGTATCGATGTTGCCCTGAACAGCCGAGAGAAATGCCTGCGCCACGGCCGGGTCAAACAGGGTTCCGCTGAGATTCTGAATCTGACTGACTGCATTGGGAATGGAACGGGCCGGAATGCGGGGTCGTCCGGAAATCATGGTCTCAAACACATCGCACACCCCCAGAATACGGGCTCCCAGCGGGATATGTTGTCCTTTCAATCCTTCCGGATAGCCGCTTCCGTTATGTCGTTCGTGGTGGTAGCGCACCAGCGTGGCGATATCCTGAAGAAAGGGCAGGGGTTTCAGAATGGCGGCGCCAATTTCCGGATGCTTTTTGACCTGATCCAGTTCTTTTTGGGTCAACACGCCCAGTCTGCTCAGATGATGGTCCGGAATGCCAATTTTACCGATATCGTGAAGCAGGCCGGCATGATAGACGGTTTCGATTTCCAGATGGGACAGCCCCATTTGAGTCGCAGTCATTCTGGCAAATTGGGCCACTTTCAGGGAATGCCCATGCGTGATATCATCCCGGGCCTCTATGGCCAGAGATAGCCCCATGATGGTCTGCTTGAATGTTTCAAGCATGTTCCGGTCATATCGAAGCGCCCGGTGGAGTGCAATGGCGCCCTGTTCGGCCAGGGATTTGAGAAAATTGACTTCCCGATGAACCGGTTTCCACTGTCTGCCAAAATAAACTGCCAATATGCCCTGATATTCATCCACAATGGGAAGGGGGATGCCAATGATGGATACAACACGCTTTTTCCCCAGACGTTCGAGGTCCGGAATCCGGGCATCATATCGGGCATCCTCGATAATTACATGGCCGTCGCCCGAGTCGGATTTGAAAAGCGCGGTCAGATCGTAAAATCCCACATTGGACAGGCTGCTGTATGGAAAACCAAAAACCAGTTTTTTGTAGATGGCTTGTTTTTGATCATTCACGATCCAGAAAATGCTGCCTTTGGCCTCCATGATTTCTGCAGCATGGCGGACAATGAGCCCCAGAATGTCATCGACGCCGACTCCGGAATGAATTGATGCACTGACCAGATGAAAGGCTTCCAGATACCGGTTATACAACAGGGATGCCCGAAGCGGATTGCTTTTGGTGTCGATTGCGGATTTGAGGCTGTTCCAGACGTGTACATCTACTGGCCTGGTTGAGGGAAAATAAACAGACAGTATCATTCGGGAGGCGGATGTCAGCTTCAGCGGAATCCAGAGGCGCTGAAATGACTGGTCGGCATCCGGAAGACAGGTTGCATCCGACTGTTTTTGTGACGATGCACGGGGCAGGGGACCATCCTGATAAAATTCCGGAAGCTGATGCTGCATGGCGGTGATTTCAGTTTTTTTTTCCTGATCGTTGAAACCGCAACATGACCGGCATTCAATGGCATTTCTGGAAAAATCCACAATGACAATCATGCAGGCGCTGGCATGCATGATATGGGTCAGTCGGGTGGACAACCGCTGCAGGGATTCCGATGCGGAATCGCCATTGATGATGGCGGTTCCGGCTTCGTCAATCATATTTTGAAACATCTCGTCAGGGGGGATCATATGTCGTCACAAAATGGTTTGAATGAATTTTTCGGATCTGATGTTGTAATTAACCATCACATTGTCTATAGACAACCGGATTCTGCAAATTTTTATAAAGGATTGTCATGATCAAAAATGAAAAGAAAATTCTGGGTCTGACGGCGGCATCCCATAATCTGGTACATCTGTATGAAGGGGTCTTGCCCCCCATTATTCCGCTGGTGATGGTCCAATTCAGTACAGATTATTTTCACCTGGGTATTGTCGTATCAATCTTCAGCTATGCCTTTGGCATCGGATCACTGCCTGCCGGCTGGTTGTCGGACCGGGTTGCGCCGATTCGGCTGATCGCCCTGTACCTGTTTGGCGCCGGATTGTTGTCCGTGTTCATGTACCCGGTTCAGAATATCTGGATTTATGGCATGATGATGGGCCTGGTCGGTTTGTTGTGCAGTATCTATCATCCTGCTTCCAACACCCTGATATCCCATGCCATCACGGAAAAAGGACAGGCATTTGGCATTCATGGGATTGCCGGAAGCCTGGGCGTTGCCATTGCGCCGGTACTGTCGGCATGGCTGGGCTCGGGCTTCGGATGGGAAGCCCCCCATATCATCTATGGCATAATGGGGATTCTGGCCGGGGCATTTGCCCTGCGCATTCATGCACCGGTTCGCAAACGGCCAGTTTATGATGCCGCGAATCCGCCATCCGGAATGGATCGGATTGCGATCGTCCGCCTGATCATTTTTTATTGCTCTGCCGGGTTTTTGGGGTTGACATACAAAGGCATCATGACATTTCTTCCGGTCTATATGGGGGAGCAGGTCCAACTGTCATTTCTGTCCGCAGACAAGCTGACGCTGGGAGGAACCGTTGCCACATTTACGCTGTTATCCGGTGCTGTCGGCCAATATATCGGCGGACGACTGGTGGACCGGTTCGGGCCGGAAAAAATTTATGCCGTTGCCATCGGCGCCGGCGCCCTGAGTGTTTGGGGAATGGCTGTCACAACCAATTGGCTGCTGATTCTGGCGGCTGTAACATACGCCTTTTTCTATTTTGCCACCCAGCCGGTTCAGAACTTCATGCTGTCCCGGTATCTGCCGCTGCATCGGCATGGCATTGGATTTGGCACCCAGTTTTTCATCACGTTCGGTGTGGGATCGACCGCAGCCGCGGTTTCAGGATATATCGCAGACCACCATGGCCTGCCATCGATTTTTTATGCCATGACCGGATGCTTTGCCGTTTCATCCGTTTTATCGCTGGTCCTGATATATTATAACCGGCTGGCCCAAAACCGGGCGGAAGACGGCGTAGCCCGGTCATAGGCGTGTGACAGTTTTTCAGTATTGAGACATGAGTCGTGCGTATTGAGAGGTCGACTGACGGTCCGACGGCTGATGTACCCGAATGCGGGTTGCGGCACCTTCAGTCTTCAGCCTTTTTTATATATGGGGACGAACCATCCAGAATGATGCATGATCGTTTACCGTGAAAATACTTTTTAACCACGAAATACACGAAACACGCTACAATGGCGAATGATCATCCGCCATTGTAGCCCGGGTTTCCATACCCGGGGATCGGAATTTACCGCTTTATTCCCGGGTAAGGAAATCCGGGCTACGATGCCTGCCCCTTTCATTTTTTGGTGTGATTCCCCCAATCACACATTTATCGTTAAAAACTGAGCACAGTGCCATTACAGGCCAGATCGATCAGTTCTGCACCCACAGCCATTCTGGCACCTTTGATCAGGTCGGCTTCTGTAATTTTTCGGGCAACTGCGCAGGGGGTACACACCAGAATGGGAACATCATATTCCTGCATATAGCTCAAATGATCATCTGCGGCATCGCCGGTGGCGGCTTTCAAATGTTCGGCAATACCCTCTTTTGCCAGATAAACCCCTTCATCCAGCAGAAAAAGGGTCACATTTTTCCCCTGTTTTTTGGCAACGGCGCCAAAAAACAGGGCGCGGGTGGCCCGATTGGGATTATCGGTTCCGCAGGACAGTGCAATCACAACATTGTCAGTCATAACGATCTCCTTTTTGTTGATTATTTTCATTTGATTTTATGCCAACGGCCTGAACGGCGCGTTGATGCAGTTGAATGATACCGTAATGAACAGCCAAAATCAATCATCCGCACCAAAAGTTGCAACCGACATGATCAGGATAATAAGCCCCATTGTTCAAATTTCAATACCGGTTCTCCAGTTTTTGAATGCCATACCGCATGGAAAGAATAACCGTCATGACACAAATCAGAACAACCAGTGTAAACGAGCATGTCAGCCAGATTTTTTGGAGAGGCGACAATGTCAGTTTTCGAATTCCTGCCATAAACAGCCGGTAAACCGGTCCCGCTTCCAGAATGACCACGGCCCCGATTACCGCAGACGACAGCATCATGAATGTCATGCCCCCAAAACTGGTCACGGCCTGGGCCGGATTTTCAAGATTGAAATCCGGATAGGCTGCTCCCAGACCGATTCCCATTGCCAGAATGGCGGGTGTCAGCAGGGCGATGGTGATGACCGACAGGGCCATCATCCACGGCGTGACGTTCAGCATCAGATTGGTGGCCACAATCAATATTTCGGCCAGAATGAACATCGGCAGCAAATAGATAAAGAATTTGATCCACAGATAGGATTTGATGGATGCGGGTGATGACCGAATGATCCAGAATGCCGGGCCTTCGCTGCTGACAGCCGGAAACGCAAACCGGGCGGTTACCGCAGTCAGAACAAAGCCGGCCAGGGCCATGTTCAGAAAAGACAGCAGGTTTTGCAGATAGGCGGTTTGAATCGGGGCTTTTTCCAGCGGCAGAACCGAATAATTATACACATAAATGATAATCAGTGCGCCAATCAGAAACAGTTGGGACCATTGCGTCTGATCCCGGAAAAAGCATAGAACCTCCTTGATGAAAAGACCCCGAAACGGGGAATGATGTTTGGCAAACAGCCGGTTCATCAGGGGATCACGGGTCTGAAAAATGGTGAACGATGCGGTCTGGCTTCTGGAATATCCCTTGAAATACAGGGGACCGGCTGCCAGCAGATTGATGCAGGTCAGAAATATGGCAAAACTCCATGCCATGCCGGTGTTCAGCATGGCGCCTGTCGGCCTCGATAATAATGCATCCCGCAGGCTTTGATAGCACCAGGCAGACGGCAGAAATCGGGACGACGGGGCCCGAAGATGTTCCATGTAGTAAAGAACCGATGAAAATGTCTCCGGATCAACCAGACGTTCGGGCCGGGACAGACGGAACGCGATATACAGCACAATGAATGCGGCAAAACCCAGAATGACAAACAGACTCTGGAGACGGGACGCCGGCGCCAGCCATACCGACGCCTGAACGACGAGTGCACTGATGGCGGACGCGATGATGCAAAGGGCAGACAATACCAGAATCATGTTGACATAATAAAACGGACCCGCCGAATAGATTCGGCCATATGCCAGAAGGATGGGCAGGGTGAACAGGATGACCATCCAGGCGGAATCGATTGTGCTTTCGATCCAGCGTGCAAAGAAAAGATGGTCTGCCGGAACCGGTAATGCATGGGCGAGCAGGAGGTCCCGGCTGAGATAGAGCTTGGAAAGCGAGGTCAGAATCGTGCTGAATATCATGAGGGAAAACACGGTGATCAAGATGATGGACAAGAGCTTGAACGCCAGCAGATCCCCGATATCCTGTGCTTTTTGAAAATGGGTCAGGACCCGGAGCGAGATGGCGTAACCAACAATCCAGAACACCAGGCCCACGCTGGAAAGCACCAGCATCTGAACCGTGTGCCGTTTGTTCAGCCTGCGGTTGGCAATGGCCCACCAGCGCGGTTTTAACAGAATTGCGATATCCATCATGGTGTTTTCACCGGGTTTGAAACCTTTTATACGTTAGAAGATCAGAAGTTGAGAAGAGCAGAAGTTGGGAAAATGCCTGGCGGCCATTATGCGGTTTCTTATCTTCGTATCTTCCGAAGTTCTGATTTTCTGTTGTTCAGCCGCGTAGGTCAGGCTGACCGGCTGTTTGGTCTGCCTGACATCGCTGAATAGCATTCTGGCTGTTCCGCTTGTCAGGGAGTCGCAAACAGACGCGACACCCTGACCTACACGGGTTCGGTCAGTTGAAAAAAGATGGATTCCAGATCCGATCCGCTCATGCTGGCCTGGTCTTCCAACTCCGAAAGGGTTCCGGTTGCAATCAGTTTTCCCTGATGGATAATGCCGATGCGGTCACAGATTTCCTGGGCCAGTTTGAGGGTATGGGTGGACATGAACACGGTCCTGCCGTCTCCGGCCAGCAGCCGAAACAGCTCCCGAACCATTTTGATGCCTCTGGGATCGAGCCCGACCATGGGTTCATCCACAATGATGACATCCGGATCATGGATGAGTGCGGCGCACATGATCAGCCGCTGCTTCATGCCGTGGGAGTAGGCCTCGATCAGCTCGTTTGCCCGGTCCAGAAGGGAAAACTGCGTCAGCATGTCACGGGCTTTTTGGGTAAAATCCGCTGAATTGACCTGATACATATCCCCCATGAAGCGCAGAAATTCCATTCCGGTCAGTTTTTCATACAGATACGGCCGGTCCGGGACCAGCCCGATGCGCTGTTTGGCCTGGACCGGATTTTGGATCATGTCAATGCCACAAATATGAACCGTTCCTTCGGACGGGTACAGCAGGCCGGCCATCATGCGAATGGTGGTGGTTTTGCCTGCGCCGTTGGGCCCGATAAATCCAAATATCTCACCCGGTGGAATCTGAAGCGACACATGATCCACCGCCAGGGTTTTGCCGAATTTTTTGGTCAGGTTATTGATCGATATCACTATCGTTCCATTTCAAGAATTTCGGGTCTGAGTGTTCCCATACCGGCGATCAGGCCGGTTTGTTCGGAAAATTCACCGATAACCAGCCGGATGTGGGTGACATCGGCCGGAAACTGGTTCATGAGTGAATCCACCGTGATCCAGTCGCCAATCAGAACTGCATTCCATGCATGGTAATAAAATCGACCGTTCATGTAAACCAGGCCTGCTTCGATACGTGTCGGAACGCCGGCAGCCCGGGCCATGGCGCAGAACAGCATGGCGAACTCATTGCAGTCTCCGGCCCGGTTCCGGAGGGTTTCCAGGGCATTGGACATGGATATGACCGGGCGTTTCTGGATATTCTGATTCATCCAGGTTAAAATTTTTCTGATCCGTTTTTGAGGATTGTCGGACGGGGAGGTGATATCCAATACCGGCGTTACAATTTCCGGATGATCAGACTGAACAAAAAGGGAAGGCTTCAAGAACTCCGGTGAGGCGTGAAACCGCTCTTCAGTCATGGCAGGCAGTGTTTCCCGGTCAATGGTCAGAATGTCACCATCCCATTTTTGCCGCCCGCCATCTAACATGAGATTTTCCAGGTTTCCGGAAAACCGGATCGACAGCCGCTTCAGCACTTCCGGAAATCGAATCAATTTGTTGGACGGTATGGATGCCTGCAGGGTGATATCCTCACCGGCCGGTTTTTGGGCAATGGACAGGGCTTCTTCCGCGGATACTTTTTTCAGAAGAAAGCCCATGCCGCCCTGTTCCTGAACCACGTCACCATTCTCATCCAGCCAGGCGATCTGCCGGATTCCCCGGAATTCGGCCTGAATTTTTTGCGTTTGCATCCGTTGGCCCATGATCTCGAGTGTTTCCTGGCCCAAGCGCTCCAACCGGAACATCTCCCGGGAAAATGTAAACGGATCAAAAACCGGAACCTGGATGCCATCGCTTCCTTTGGGAATCCGGAGTCTGTATCCATCCAGAACCGCAGTCGGAAGATAAACCGGATTTTCCAGCGGCAGGGATGTCTGCCGGTCAGAAGTCCGGAGGATCAGAAATTTCCCGTCAACCTGTCCGGAAGCCTTGAACCGGAACAGGCCGGAACCCAGATCCACGCTCATGGTGGAGAGGGAAAAATCGGGATTCAGGCGTGCTTTGAGGTTGAGGACCACATCCTGGGCAATTCCCATGGAGTTGATTTTCATCCGGGTGGTTTCCGTGGTCTGATAACCGGTTTCCTCCGGTGTGGTTTTGCGATAGGTATATCCGATGGGATGATCATTCTGATAAATGGCCATCCAGGTTTCCCGTTCAAAAGAAAGACCGGTAACGCCAGGGCCGGAAGGCGTCGAAGACGAAAACCAATTGTCCTGAACCCCCATCAGGGTCAGAAACATCAGGCCGCTGAAAAGAGCGGTCAGAATGATGGAGAGATTTTTTTTAAAATACATTCATCCTTCATCCTTTTCCGTTAAGCTCCCGGCTGACAGCCAACCCCATGGCCTCCAGGGTATAGGGCTTTTTGACAAATTGACCGGCCCCAAGCTTTTGGGCGTTTTTGACCTCCTCGGTTTCTGAAAAACCGCTTGCAATCAGTGCCTTCATATTTGGATAAATGGTGATCATCTGCTGCCAGGTTTCAGACCCGTTCATTCAAGCTCCGTAGGAGCGTCCTGTTTGTAGAATGACGCATANNCAGGTCGCCCCTACGGGGCTTTTTCGGAAAATATCATTTTCATATATGGGGGTGAAGCATCCGGCATGATACATGAACATTCGACTGATGACGATGCATCACCACAAAGACACCGAAGGGGAAAAAAGCCGGCTTTGGTCCAGGCAGCCATCCGGGAAATCACCGCAGATTCAGGATGGCGTCGGCCATCTCCCGGCAAAGTGACGCGATTGCCAGGCTATGGGCCATAACCATGTCAGAAACACCATCGGCAGTGACCGGTTGCTGAACAAAAAATGGATTCATGGAAATCACACGCTGGTTTTTTTGATCTTTCAGAGTCCAGACAGCATTCAGTCGAACGCTGTCATTCAACATGCCGTCAAAACGGGTGACGCTGGCCCATATCCGATAATCCGGCTCGACAGGCATGTCGTCCGACACGACAATTCCGCCTGCGTCATTCAGGAGAATACCCATGTTTTCCACCATGACGCGTTTCGTATCATCCCGCAATGATCCGGCCCATTTGTCAAATTCAAGAAACGCAATTCCGGTATCGCCTGTCCGAACCGCGATTTGTGGACGTCGAAGGGTTTCCGGCAGAAGCACCGGGCCGATCATGACGGTGAAATTGGATCGGCCCGATACCTGCTTTTCAGAGCGGTCGATGGCACTGAGGGTGTGGTATTGTGCCGGCTGGCTCTTGAATGAACAGCCTGAAAGCACCGCCAGAATCAGACAGCAAAACAGAATGTTTTTCGATCGGCAGAAGAATATGCTCATTTTTCAGATCCTTTTCCGGTCAAAATGGATTCCGGATGGCTTTCCAGGTATTCCATCAGAATCCGAAGGGATGTGGCTGCACCAGACAATTCCGTCAATGCCTCTTTCAGTTTTATCTGCAGGGGCGAATCCATATCGAGAAACGATTGGGATGCACTCAGGGATTTCCGGGCCTGTTCCAGGGTGGCATTGGCTTCCGGAACTGTTTGCAGACGGATATCCGATGTCAGCATCTGCAGCTCCAGGACAGCGCTTTTCAGGGCGCGCGCCACATCGATCAGCTCGGAAGAATTGGCAAACTGCTTGGCGCCCTGAATGGTATCTTTCAAATCGTTACCGATCTCATCGATGGGCAGTTTTTCCAGTTTGGCAAAAAGCTGATTGATTTTGGAACCGATCTCCTCGATGGGCGCCGGCAGGGTTGGAATGACGGGATGGATATCACCATATTGAAGCCGTTCCGGTTTGGCATCGGGGAAAAAATCCAGGGATACATACATTTGCCCGGTCACAATGTTTCCGGGTTTCAGTTGGGCCCGAAACCCCTTGCTCACCAAAAAATCGATAATCCGTTCGTTTTGCTTGTATGTGGTATTTTTTTTCAGATCGATCCGGCCCGGTTCGATGAAAATCAAAACCGGTATTTCAAAGGATTTTTTATCGGCATCATATTCCATTTTCAGGTCGATGACTTCTCCGATTTGAATGCCCCGAAATTCCACCGGTGCCCCGGGAGACAGCCCCCTGACCGATCCGTTGAAATACAGAATGTATCGGGTCTTTTCCGAATAAATTTTTTTCTGGGCATCCTCACGGCTGGCATAAAGCGAAAAAATCTGCTGATCCGCAGCCGCATCTTCCGGCACATTGTATGCGTCCACAATGTCAAATGCGATTCCGCCGACCAGCATCGAGACAAATGACTCGGTCTGAATGCCGATTCCCTTGGCGTCCAGTTTCATGTTCAGACCACTGGCATTCCAGAATCGCGTATTTTTTCTGACATACTGATGAAAGGGTGCATTGATAAATACATGAAACGTTATGTTGGAGCCATCTTTTGCCAGATTATAGGCGATGACTTTTCCCACCATGATCTGACGGTAAAAAATTGGCGCTCCAATTTCTATCGATCCTTTTCTGGCCGCCTGCAGTATGAAAACCCGGCCCGGATCCACCGTTGTGACCAGGGGGGGCTCTTCAAGTCCGGTAAATTCAAGCTGAGGCTTTCCTGGCATTCCCGGATCCACATCGATGTAGGCTCCGGAAAACAGGGTACTCAGACCGGATACCCCGAATGTCCCCACTCTGGCTTTGGCCACCCAGAAGCGCGTATTTTCTGTCAGATACGTGGTGGCTTCCCGGACAAATTCCGCCTTGACCACGACGTGGGACAGATCCGGTGTCAGGGACAACCCGGTCACCTGCCCGATTTCCACCTCCTTGTATCTGATTTTGGTTTTTCCGACCTCGATGCCTTCTGCGGTTTTAAAGATGATGGAAACCTCCGGTCCTTTTTCTGACAGGGCCTTGTAAATCAGCCATCCGCCAATGAGGGCTGCAATGACCGGAACAAGCCATACAATTGAAAAGTGGCGTTTTGCGGTCCGGACAACGGGTTCGGGCAGTCCCGACAAATCGGGCTCTGAAGAGACAATGTCATTCATTCATCAAAATCCTTTGCATCCCAGATGAGGCGGGGATCAAAACTCATGGCCGCAAACATGGTGATAATCACCACCGCGGCAAAAAATAGAATGCCGTTTTGCGCTTCGATGTTGGCCAATGCGCCAAGATGGACCAGTGCCACCAGAATGGTGACAACAAATATGTCCACCATTGACCATCGCCCAATGGCTTCGGTGATCCGGTAGAGACGGGTTCGGTCCTTTTGCCGCCAGATGGAGCGGCGCTGGACTGAAACCAATAAAAATATCAAAATAAATAATTTAAACAAAGGGATAAAAATGCTGGCGATGAAAATGATGAGCCCGATGGGCCACATGCCGGTGGCAAAGAAATACATGACCCCGCTCATGATGGTGTCTTTCTGAACCACACCCATGGAAGTGACTTTGGTAATTGGAATCAGGTTGGCCGGAATATAAAAAATCAGGGCCGCCAGAATCAGGGACCATGTCCGGATGATGCTGTTGGGCTTTCGTGAATGAAGTACTGCGCCACATCGGGGACATTTTCCGGTCAGGCCTTCCGGATTCCGGGTGTTTTGAAGCAGCAGATGGCAGATGGTGCAACTGACCAGACCCGTGGTTTTTGCGGTCAGGGATGGCGGCTGGCTCATGACTGTTCCCAGTGCTCCCAGACCTCGTGGGGGTCCAGGGATGAGAGGCAGGCGGCCATGACAAAGATAAGGGCCATAAAACAGAAAACCGCAACGTTGGGAATGATTTCAGCCATTTTTGCCAGCTTGACGATGGAGATCAGAACACCGACCATGAATACCTCCATCATGCTCCAGGGCTGAATCTGTCTCAGCAACCGAAAAACATGAAACATGCCGGGAGCCCGACGGTGAACGGTCAGGGGGAGCAACACATATATCAAGGCCACAAATTGAATCAGGGGCGCCAGAATTGTCGTAAAAAAAACCAGACCCGCCAAACCCGCCATTCCCTCGATGTAGAACTGGCGGATACCGGTCAACAGCAGGGTATCCCGCACCTGACCCTGAACTTTGAAACCGAGAAACGGAAACGAATTGGCCATTAACAGAAGAATGAGACCGGCAATCGCCAGGGCCAGGGTCCGGTCCAGGCTGTTTCGTTTGGGTTTGGCCAATATGGCGCCACAGCGACTGCATACGGCGGTCATGCCATCCTGAATGGCGGGCAGGCGGTATAACCGGTCACAGTCATGACATGCAATGAGGTTATTATTTTTCATATGTTGTGCGTATTAAGAAGCAGCCTGACCGTTTGGCCGTCAGCCCTCCTCCCACCCGTTTTTTTGTCATTCCCGACCGATATCTCACCCCAAAAATCTATCCTGAAGCCTATAGCAGTACATTAAAAAAAACTCAACAGGATAAGCAACCCAATTTGGCCTTCCGGCATGGCTGTTTTTCAAGGCGCTATCCGCAAACGCGGCCTACGGGTTCATTGTTAAAGATGATAAATCGCACCATTGGGTTCACCTCCTGTTTTATGAACAAGTCAGCCATAATTGGGACATCCATCCTTGGATGGGGTCAATGGTTGTGATCGGGATTGTAGAGACAAGGCATGCCTTGTCTCTACGTTCCTCAACGTCCCGTCCCTGCCTGAATTTATTAAAAATCTGATGCCGGTCAACCTGGGCTTACGTAATTTGCCAGTCAACTGAATATGCAATAAATCGTGTCATATTTCAGCCTGTTGACGCATGTATTCAAGTGATTTCAAAATGCAAATATAAGTATATTTGAAAATAATTTCAATCGGTTGTCACATAATTCCCTTGACAGGATTTTTTCAGTGATATAGTTGAAAATGACAGCTTTTTAGATGATCATTTCGGCCAGCAGATGGGTACCAAAAGAACCTGCGGCATGTACCATGTCGCCCCATGCTTTTTCAATTTCTGCAAACAGCCCCGTATCGGAATGAATTCAAATTACGACAGTCAATAATTCGAC
>DFZE01000281.1:21964-22702 GCA_002382065.1 Desulfobacteraceae bacterium UBA4064 | reverse complement strand
GTCTCAGCATCGGGCTTTTTTGTTTTTATACCGCTTTCATCAAATTTTTGTTTTATTCCACGCATCCAGGTGCATCCTGTACCTGACTAAATCAATCATATTTTCGTGGGGGATTATCTATAGCTTTTAAGATAATGATTTTTGGAAGGCAGCAGGGAGGGTATAGGCCTTTTTCGGCCATCCCCAACAGATAACGCACCCAAAATCTTTATCTGACAAGCTATATCAATTATTTCTGTTGCAGTCTGTGAGAAAATACCGGGATTACCTCCGCCGCAATTTGACATATCAAAATCGCCACCTGCTTTGTTATTGTCCCACATAATCGGAAAAAAATCATAATATCAATATGATATAAAAATATCACTAAAGATTCTCTGTCTTAATCTTGATAAACGATTCAACAATGCTATCCTGAGCAATTTTCAAACTGAAATGATCGAAATTTAATTTGATTTGTGATATCTGATATCTTTGTTTTCTGGAAAAGAAACATTTCTGACAAGCAATAAAGGAAGTCCAATAAATCATGGCACATTTGAAAACGCAGGTTCTCATTATTGGCTGTGGCGTAACTGGCGCTGGCTTGGCCAGAGACCTTTCGCTACGCGGGATATCCTGTATGGTGGTGGAATCAAAGGATATCAATTCCGGTGCATCCGGTAGTAATCATGGACTCTTGCACAGTGGATGCCGATATGTGGCACATGACCAGGAAACTGCGGTAGAATGTTATCA
>DFZE01000281.1:0-21939 GCA_002382065.1 Desulfobacteraceae bacterium UBA4064 | reverse complement strand
TGTTTGTTGCGGTTAAAGGTGATGACTACGGATATATAGCGGATTTTCCGAATCTCTGTGCAAAAAGTGGTATACCGGTCACTCCGATTGATCCTTCCGATGCCATCGATACAGAGTCTGCTTTGAGCCCTCATATCATTTCTGTATGGCAGACACCGGATGCGGTCATTGATCCCTTTAAACTGGCTCTGGAAAACATCTTTCATGCCATTCAGCTTGGTGCAACCCTGATGTGTTTTACCCGTGTGACCGGATTTTCCATTCAAGAGCATCGAATTCAATCCGTTAACCTGATCAATTCTTTGACCAATGAGCCTTTGACAGTTTATGCGGATCATATTGTCAGTGCGACCGGTGCATGGGCTGGAGAAATGGCGGCACTGGCTGGCATTCATATTCCAATGGTCTATTCCAAAGGCACCCTGGCAATCACCCATCAACGGATGGCATACCGTGTCATCAACCGCTTGAGAGTTCCATCAGACGGCGATATCGTTGTTCCTGGTGGGACTGTATCCATCGTTGGAACAACATCAACCCGGGTCCCCGACCTTTGCCATCTTCAGGCAACCATTGAGGAGGTGAAGGCGGTGATTGTGGAAACTTCGGCCATGCTGCCGGAATTGCGGCATACCCGGTATATCCGTGCTTTTTCCGGAGTCAGACCATTGACCGGATCATCTGGAAATAATTCGGAGAGAAATATCAGCAGGGGTACAGTGCTGATCGATCATGCACTGGATGGCATCGAAAATATGACAACCATCACCGGCGGTAAACTGACCACCTACCGGTTGATGGCAGAAAAAACAGCCGATCTTGTTTGCAGTCGATTGAATATCGATAGACCCGGTCAGACAGCAACTATACCATTGCCGCAACAGGATGCCTGTCAGTGGAGTGAACCGGGACTCTCTCCCCGATACTGGATGAAAGCCCGAAAGCCCGGTGACCTGATTTTGTGTGAATGTGAAATGGTTCCCATGAGCGCCATTGACTGTATGCTGGATACCATGCGTCATCAGTCGATTGCCCCGGGATTACGCTCTTTGGGCGTAAGAAGCCGAATTGGAAAGGGTCCTTGTCAGGGCGCTTATTGCAGCATTCGCACCATCGCCTATCTTTATGACAAGGGCGTACTGAAGTCCAGTCAAGGTTTGATGGAAATGACCGCATTCCTTCGTGAGCGATGGAAAGGCATGCGCCCGGTTCTCTGGGGTGAGCAGCTCAAACACGCCGAACTGCAGGAGGCCATTCATTGCGGGTTGTTTGAAATGGAGCTTCAGAACTGTGATACTCAAAACGAAAGCAATTGTTCTTGATTTTTCAGGATGACTATTTATCAGTTGATTTGGCTGTTATTGGCGCAGGTATGGCCGGCATGTCTGCAGCCGTTATGGCGATCGCGCATGGACTGACTGTGGCTCAGGCCGGATTGACCGGTGAAATTCTTTTTTCCAGCGGCTTTCTGGATTTTTTGGCCATTCACCCCATTTCAGAAAAACGTTTCTGGAACAACCCGTGGCATGCGGTTCACAAATTGGCTCAGGATCATCCCGATCATCCCTTTGCCAGAATTTCCGACTCTCTGATGCACCATGTCTGGGACACCATGTTGACGTTTTTCAGTCGTGAAAGTCTTCCGTATCATCGGGCTGTGGATGAAAATACGCAAATGATCACCAGTCAGGGTACTGTCAAATCTACGTATTGTCTTCCGCAAACCATGTTGGCCGGCGTAGATGGCCTGAAACAGCAGTTGCCCTGCCTGTTGGTGGATTTTTGCGGACTGCGGGGATTCAGCGCGGTTCAGATTGCCGATTGTCTTCAAAACCGCTGGAAAAATATCCAGGCGCTTCATCTTTGTTTTCCCAATACAAACGGACTGTCAGAGCAGTATCCGGAGCAAATGGCAAAAGCAATGGAGATTCAATCCAACCGGAAAAAACTGGCGGAGATGATTCGCCCCCATCTGAAGGATGCACACCTGGTCGGAGTGCCTGCCATTATGGGGATTGAAAACAGTGTTCAGGCCGTATCTGACTTGGCCGAAATGCTTGGACGGCCGGTATTTGAAATCCCGACCATTCCCCCTTCTGCCCCCGGAATCCGATTGAAGGAAACGTTCGAACGGGCGCTCCCCAAAATGGGGGTCAAACAGTTTCTCCAGAATCGGGTACTGCGGGTTGACGCGCTACCAAATGGGAATTTTTCTCTGGATATCGGCAATACCGAAATGCAACACACCATTACGGCCAAGGCCGTTATTCTGGCGACCGGAAGGTTTTTTGGAGGTGGACTGGTCGCGGACCTCAATGATGTTCGGGAATCTGTCATGAATTTACCGATCGTTTCAATTCCCGATCGGTTTCAATGGCATCGGGATGATTTTTTTGACCCCGGCGGCCATCCCATTCACCTGACCGGAATTGAAGTCGATGACCAGTTTCGTCCAGTGAATGCGTCGGGAATGCCGATATATCCCAATTTGTTTGCAGCCGGTTCCATTCTGGCCCATCAGGACTGGATACGGTCCAAATCTGGTGTGGGACTGGCTTTCTGTACCGCAGCCGCGGCTGTGGATGCCTGCGCTCGGCTGATTTCGGATAAATCGTAACGGTAATGACTTTTTAACATTCAAATACATCCTGTCTGATGCCAACGCCACTCATCGAAGTCAAAAATCTGACAAAGACCTATAAAAACGCCATTGCTGTGAATGGCATCAGTTTCTCCATTCCAGCCGGCATCTGTTTTGGATTGCTCGGACCAAACGGCGCCGGAAAAACCACCACCATCGAAATTATTGAAGGCATTCTTCAGGCGACTTCAGGGGAAATTTTATACAAAGGCAGACCCCGGGATGCGTCTTTCCAGGAAGATGTGGGGATTCAACTCCAGCACACCGCACTCTTTTCCTTTCTGACGGTCAGGGAAACCCTTGCCACATTTCAAAAGCTTTACCGGCAGTCGGCTGATCTGGACAATATTCTGGCACTGTGCAATCTTGGGGAAATCGGGCATCAGTACAATGACCGCATTTCCGGAGGCCAGAGGCAACGGCTTCTGTTGGCACTGGCCCTGATCAATGATCCCCAACTTTTGTTTCTGGATGAACCCTCGACCGGAATGGACCCGCAGGCCAGACGAAATCTGTGGGATATCGTCCATCATATCAAGTCCGAGGGCAGAACGATTGTTCTGACAACCCATTATATGGAAGAGGCCGAGTATCTGTGTGACGATATCGCTATCATGGATCACGGGTCGATCATGGATCGGGGGACCCTGTCGGATTTGCTTCAACGCCACTGCAATGAAAATTCCGGTCAGCCTTACTGCGAGCCCAATCTTGAAAATGTTTTTCTGCGGCTGACCGGACGGCAGTTGCGGGATTAGGAATTGGTTTCATGAATTTCAAACGCCTGTGGGCAATGTTTACCGCCAGAAATCTGGAGTTTTTGCGCGATCGGGCCGCATTTGGCTGGAATTTTCTGTTTCCGTTTCTGGTCATTGTCGGTTTTGGAATGGTCTTTGGTGGAAAATCGTTTCAGGAAAACAAGGTCGGTGTATTCCCCTGCGCCAACCCGGTGATTCAACCCGACCAACTGAATCTTCCGGAGGGATTTCGCCAGGCAAAATATGTCGATTTTATCGGATTTGAAAACCTGGATCAGGGACTTGTCCGGCTTCAGCATCACAAAATTGACATGCTCATTCAACAGGGCGATCCCCCCTACCGCTATTGGATCAGCGACAGCTCGCCCCGGGGTTATCTGATGGAAAAATTTCTGATGGCCAGCCTGATATCCGGCCAGGATGCGCTGCCTGCTGAAAAACAGGTGATTCAGGGCCGGGAAATCCGCTATATTGACTGGCTGTTCCCCGGCATTCTTGGCATGAACATGATGTTCAGCGCATTATGGGGCGTTGGCTATGTGGTGGTTCGATACCGGAAGAATGGCGTTCTCAGACGTCTGAAAGCCACACCCCTGACCGCATTTGAATATCTGGCCGCCCAGATGCTTTCCCGGATATTCCTCTTGATGTTCACCCTGATTGTGGTCTGGTTTGGATGCGACATGCTGTTTTCATTTCATGTCGAAGGCCGTTATGTCAATCTCCTGATCGTCTTTTTTATCGGAAGCCTCAGTCTGACCAGCATGGGACTGATTCTGGCTGCAAGGGGGACCAGTGAGGAATTTACCAGTGGCGTGCTGAATTTCATTTCCTGGCCCATGATGTTTCTGTCTGAAGTCTGGTTTTCGATTGAGGGTGCCCCGCACTGGATCAAAGCCGTATCCCAGGCGTTTCCGCTGACTCATCTCCTGACGGCTGTCCGGATGATCATGAATGATGGCGCGGGACTGGCCGATATCGCATCGCATCTGATTGTTTTAACCGCAATGACGCTGACCGGGCTGGTTGCCTCGGCGTTTCTTTTTTCCTGGAATGATTGATTGTTACGAGCCAGATTCAAAAGTGCGAATGTACTCAGGCACAAAGCTGTCTTGCCCCATCAAACCCGAGAACCGGTGTTTCATTTTCCGGCTTTTCGTTATGCCGCTGCATCTCTGAAACAGGATGGCCATGTTTTCTACGGGGTCATTTTTTGTTGAGCATATCATATATGCCCCGAACCTGACCGCACAATGTCACAAACTGATCCGGATAAAGTGACTGGGTGCCGTCGCTCAGGGCTTTGTCCGGTTCATGATGAACCTCAACCATCAATCCGTGTGCTTCGGCAGCCACGGCAGCCCGGCTCAGTGGAATGACCTGATCCCGCCGTCCGGCAGCATGGCTGGGATCGATAATGATGGGCAGATGGCTTTCCTTGCGAATGACCGGAATGGAAGACAAATCGAGTGTATTGCGGCTATGATTCACAAATGTGCGAACCCCCCGTTCACATAGAATTACCGACGGGTTGCCGCCTTCCAGAATATATTCAGCCGCCATCAGCCATTCTTCAATCGTGGCCGCCATTCCCCGTTTCAGCATGACGGGTTTGGATGCTTTCCCGGCCCGACGCAGCAGACTGAAATTCTGCATGTTTCGGGTTCCGATCTGGATGATATCGGCATAGGCTTCGACCAGATCAAATGTTTCGTCATCCATGACTTCTGTTATTACGGGCATTCCGGTTGTTTCCCGAACCATTCTGAGAATTTCCAGGCCTTCCCGGCCAAGGCCCTGAAACGAATACGGTGATGTCCGGGGTTTGAATGCCCCTCCCCGAAAGATATGGGCGCCTGCTTTTTGAACATGTGCAGCAATGGTTAATGCCTGCTCTTTGCTTTCAATGGCACAGGGCCCGGCAATGAGGGTCAGATTGCCGTTTCCGATTGAAACCGGCCCGACCTGAATAACCGTATCCTCGGCCTTGAATTCTCGGCTGACCAGCTTGTAGGGACGGGTGATCGGAATGGCGTCCTTCACGCCCGACATACCCAGAAATGGAGAGGCATCCACTGGCCCCTGGTTGTATAGTACGCCAATGGATACCCGTTCTCCACCCGGAATCGGGCGGGCCGTATATCCCCTTTTTTCAATTTCGGTAATGACGGCTTGGGTTTGTTCGGGCGTTGCGCCTTTGCTCATGACAATCAACATGGTTTTATCTCCTTTTATACGGTTATGGATGGATATATGATTGATCTGTTTAAAAAATTGGTCACTACTCAGGTATTCAGAATTCAGAATTCAGAATAGCCCGCATGTCAGCTTCCAGCAATTCAAGGATTGCATCAAGCGATACCGGCAAACACAAACGGATGGGCTTCCCGTCAACCCGGCGAGTCTATAAACTTCTTTGAGGGGTTCCTCATTCTGGCTTCTGAATTCTGACTCCTGGGTACCTGAGCAGTTATAAAATTGGCCAAAAAAATGGGGCCGTGGATGATTTTCCACGGCCCCCAAAATATAAACGGGCTGTGGACACATGATTGATGCGTCCATAGCCCGTTTGGATAGAAAAGATTGTGTTTACGTTAAAGCATGCAGAACCGACAGGCGCATCGGGTTATGGTGACGCGCCACCAAAAATTTTGAGTGATGTTGAATGCCGGAAGATTTTTCATGAAATTACCTTTTGTTTGTTGATACAAAAAACAAAAGGCATTGTCAAGTACGATAATTTAAAACCATTTTTCGAGCAGCCAGAAGGCCATCATGCCCACCAGGGCGGTCAGTCCCAGCGACCGGGTTTTCAGGGCCACGGCAAAAGCCGGGATGGCGGCCAAGCTTTCCGGTTGAATCAGATTGAGGCTTCTATGATTGTCAATGGTGATCAGTGCCGGAATCAGCAGGCTGCCCAGTATGGCCGCGGGTATCAGACCCAGCCAGTCCATCAGCCATTCCGGCAGGTTACGGTTGGAAAGGGCTACCAGAGGAATCCATCTGGGAATATAGGTTACGGCCCCCATTCCCAGTATCACCATCATATAGTCGTCAAATGGCATCATGATTTCCGTGTTGACGTCCTCCTGCCTGAGCGTTTGATGACTGTTCCAACTGTTGCGGCGGCAAGTGCCGCCAGAACGATATAGCCGTTGCCCGGCACAACCAGGTACAGAATTACGGCCACAAAACCGGACAGGATGGCGGTGACCACATGGATGCGCTCCCGAAGCTGATACACCAGAAGACAGATGAACATGGCGGTCATGGCGTAATTCAGCCCGAATGCATTTTCAGGAATATACTGTCCGCCATATCCGCCGGCCATGGTCGATAGTATCCATGCCATATTGGCGGCATAATTCATGGACAGGGCCGAGGTCATGTTCCATCCCCCAGTTTTGAAAAGGGGATGATTGATGGCAAAGCTTTCATCCGTGATGCCATAGGCAAAGAGAGACAGCACGCGCTTGCCCGATGGCGGAATGACCACCGCCAGGGAAGAGCTCATGAGCAGATGCCGAAGGTTGACAATGAACGTGGTCATCATGATGGCCAGAATTCCGGCATGTTGGGCGATCATGGAAACCGCGATGAACTGGGAGCTGCCGGCAAAAACAAAAACCGACATCAAACCGATTTCAATGACGGACAAACCCGCTTTCTGCGCCAGAACACCAAACGCCAACCCGATGGGAAGATACCCGATACAAACCGGCAGGGCAGCACCAACCCCCCGACGAAAATCATGAGGCATGGATGAGGCCAAATCCGGCACTGATCCGTTTGCCATCACCGATGATCGATCGGCGTATAATGCCGGAGCGTCGGCCCGGTATATATCTGTCGTGGCCGGCTCAGACGCCAGTTGGGATCATCCAGGCTTTCCTTCCATTGTGCTATCCATCCGGGCAGCCGTCCGATCGCAAACATCACGGTAAACATGCTGGTGGGGATGCCCATGGCTCTCAGAACGATTCCACTGTAGAAATCGACATTGGGATACAGGTTGTGTTCGATGAAATAATCATCCTTCAATGCCGCTTCTTCCAGTTCCTTGGCAATATCGAGCAGCGGGTCATGAATACAGAGCTTGTTCAGAACATTATCGCACATTTTTTTCATAATCACGGCACGGGGATCATAGGTTTTATAGACCCGGTGACCAAAACCCATCAGGCGAAAGGAATGATTTTTGTCTTTTGCCTGTGCAATCGCCTTCGATACGTCACCTCCGGATTGATGAATACGTTCCAGCATCTCGATGACGGACTGATTGGCGCCGCCATGAAGCGGACCCCACAGCGCGGCAACGCCGGCACTGATGGCCGCATACAGATTGACCCGGCCGCTTCCCACCATCCGGACGGTTGAGGTCGAGCAGTTCTGCTCGTGATCCGCATGCAGAATCCAGAATACATTCAAGGCGTTTACAAGGGTTTCATCAATCCGGTGCGGTTTGACCGGATTGTCGAACATCATGTTCAAAAAATTGGCACAATAGGTTAAATCGGGCCGGGGATAGATGACCTTGTGACCTCTTGAAATTTTATAGGACATGGCGGACAGCGTACGCACTTTTGACAACAGCCGTGTCACCATCAGGTTGAGCTCTTCTTCCTCGGTAATTTTCAGTTCCGGGTAAAAGCTTCTGAGCGCAGTCACCATCGAGGAGAGAATTCCCATCGGGTGGGATGCCCTGGGAAAATTCTGGAAAAAAAACTGCATATCCTCATGAATCAGGGAATTGTCGTTCAGCAGAACAGAGAAATGATTCAACTGGTTCCGGGTTGGCAGTTCCCCATTGATCAGCAGATAGGCGGTTTCTGTAAAAATGGATTTTTCGGCCAGTTCCTCGACTGGAATACCGCGATATCGCAGAATCCCACTCTCTCCGTTCATATAGGTAATGGAACTCAGGCAACTTCCGGTATTGGCATAGCCCGGATCCAGGGTGATCAGGCCTGTTTTTTTTCTCAGTACGGATATATCGATTGCTTTTTCGCCTTCCGTGCCGATAATAATGGGCAGATCAATTGTTTGGTTTCCATAGGTGATGGTAACGGTTTCGCTCATGGAACATCCTTTATTGTTTTGTTAAATGATGTCAGGATAATACAGGGTATTCTCAGCACAGCTTTCCGGATAATGATTTTGGGAAGGCAGCAGGGAGGGGATAGGCCTTTAGCGGCTGGCGCCTTGAAAAACCCTCGGCCATCCCCGACCGATAAGCACCCCAAATTTTTATCCGGAAATTTATAGCAGAAACATTCCGGAATATCCAGAAGTTTGGTGAACAAGAATTCGAAAATTTTCTCCAATCCGTGTCATGGAGGTATCATGAGCCTGAAACAAAACCTTTTGAAAAAACGGTCCATCGATCAATTGACTCAAAGCATACGGAATTCCATCGGGCCGGTTGACAGCAATAAAAAACTTGACAGGGAAGGTGTCCGCGCGCTGCTTTCTATCGCCGGATACCGCCTGCACCATGAAAGAGACCTGGACATTTATGTTCCGGTGTCGTCTTCCGGCAATAACGATATTCTGGTTCTGGATAATGATCTGCCGTTCTATCGGACAACCATTTCAGATATCGTGCTGCGAAAAAGCCCCACAATCAAGGAAATGATCAGCATTAAAAATGCCATTCGAATTTTAAATGACAGCGATGTGGTGGTCAGTAAAAAGGCCGAATCGATCAAACGGCTTCAGCAGGAGTGTATCGGCACACTGGATCTTCGGATCACAGAATCCGGACTGGATGAAATTGCCCGGGATGGTATCGATTCGCTGCGAAATAAATATGGCGAAGGGGTTCAGGAGGCAATTGAACTGTTTTCCGAATTGCTGAAATATCAGCCTGCACCCAAACCATTTGTACTGGATCATCATATCATTGCCGGGGACGTGGTTCAGAAATCAGGTAACGAGACGGTTCTGGGTCCTGTTATCATCTACAGCCTGATGCAAAACCATCTGTCAATGAGCCATCGGCTGTTTTCAAGTCATGTGCCAGATGACATCGAAAAATTCCAGTCAATGGTTACATCACCAACTGATGATGTAACAACGGGCCAGGCGGTTTTTGAGATGTTAAAATCCATGGTACTCAGCCGTCAGATTTTGCAGGAGGGTGTATCGTAGTCCCAGAACGGAAAATGCCCACGTTTGTGCATCTGCCATTTTGTTCCTGAGCAGTTTATCTGAATGGAAACTGACGCATGTTTTCTTCCCGAATTGACTGGTGTGTTCAACCCAATCGTCTGATGGCGATTCTGGAACAGAAAAAACAGAAAAACATCCCGGTGCTGGATCTGACTGAAACCAATCCGACGACTGCCGGATTGGTTTATGAGACTGACGCGATTCGACAATGGGTTTCACAGCCCGATATCCTTTTATATCATCCCGATTCCAGGGGATCGATCACGGCAAGAGAATCCATTGCCGGATATTATCGCGACCACGGACAATCGGCCCATCCGGATCAGATGGTTTTAACGGCCAGCACCAGCGAAGCCTATGCGTTTGTCCTGAAACTGCTCTGTGATCCGGGTGATGAAATTCTGTTTCCGCAACCCAGCTATCCCCTGTTTGATTTTCTGGCTGCCTGGGAATCTGTTTCTCCAAAACCCTATCCCCTGGTTTATTCCAGTCAGTCAGGATGGCAAATTGATACGGATCGGCTTCTGGATGCCGTCAGTTCACGCTGTCGGGCCATTGTGGTTGTCAATCCAAATAACCCGACCGGCTCTTTTTTAAAACCTTCCGAATTGCAGGTTATCGACAATTTATGTCACCGGTTTGATCTGGCGCTGATCGTGGATGAGGTCTTTCTGGACTATCCGTCAAAAAACCGCTATGTTCGCGCCAATACAACTATAGGCCATTCCCGGTCGTTGACTTTTACACTTTCCGGTATTTCCAAAATATGTGGGCTGCCACAGTTAAAGCTGGGATGGATACATATCAGCGGGCCGGATTCACTGGTTAAATCTGCCTGCAGCAGGCTGGAGCTGATTGCTGACACCTATCTGTCCGTGTCTGCCCCGGTACAGATTGCACTGCCTGATTTGCTGATGAATCGGAATATCATACAGGCCCAGGTTCAAACCCGTATTGCGGAGAATGAACATTTTTATTTAAGCACCATGCAGAATCATGGCCGGATTGTGCCATATCCGCGCGAAGGCGGATGGTATCAGGTGATGACCATTCCTGACACCGTTTCAGACGAAGAACTGGTCTGTCATCTTCTGGAAGAGGATAATTTGCTGGTCCACCCCGGATATTTTTACGATTTCGATGAAAAATTTCCGAGCTTGGTACTCAGCCTGATCACCCCTTCCCAAATTTTTCGGGATGGCATTTGCCGGTTGATGGAATACCAGATTTGAAATCTTAAATGCTATAGCTTTTCAGATAATGATTTTGGGAAGGCAGAAGTAAAGGAGTAGAGACGCAATGCATTGCGTCTCTACCCAGGTCACCCCAGACCGATAACGCACCCATTTATACTCATCAGGGACAATAAATAATTGAAATCATTTCGAGCTGTTGTTTTCGATATGGATGGAACGCTCCTGGATACGCTGGCCGATATTGGCAATTCGGTCAACCGTGTTCTGTCCGCATCCGGGTTTCCGATTCATCCGATTGAATCATACCGATATTTTGTTGGGGATGGATCCGCCGTACTGATCGAGAAGGCGCTTCCGCCAAACAATCGAAATCCGGAAACCATTGCCCAGTGCCTCAAGGCATATCAGAACGATTATGGACAGTTCTGGCATACGGACACACGGGTTTATGATGGCATTCCCGAGCTTCTGGACGGGCTGGTTGAATCCGGTCTTCGAATGGCCATTTTATCAAACAAATATCATGAATTTACGATTCAGTGTGCCGAAGCGTTTCTGAATCGCTGGCCGTTTGACGTCGTGTTTGGCATCCGAAACCAGGTTCCCAAAAAACCGGACCCGACTGCCGCCATTGAAATTGCCACCATTTTGAATATTCCGCCCACTGATTTTCTGTATGTCGGGGATACCGGCGTGGATATGCAAACCGCAGTTTCGGCAGGCATGTTTCCAATCGGTGTACTGTGGGGATTTCGACTGAAGGAAGAACTGGTTTCAAATGGTGCAAAAGGAATTATTTCGCACCCGGAAGAATTGTTGTCATGGGTTGACCGGAAATGATAGGGTTCATTGAAAAACAGGTTCATTATGGTGTCAGGGAGCCGCAAATAGCTGGAATGCCCGGAGCCTGTAGGTCAGGTTGGCCGGTTGTTTGGCCTACCTGACATCCACATGACAAAAACACAATCAAAGAAGGAGGACAGCATGAAAAAAAAGTGGATAACAGGATTGACAGCCGCATTATTCATCGCTGGATTTGGCATCAGTGCGATTGCCGCAGAAAATCCACCGGATGCATTACTCATGAATGCCTGTACAAAATGCCATGACAGCAAAAAAATATGCAATAATCTGGGTAAAAAGGATCAAGCCGCCTGGAAGTCGACAATTCAACGGATGGTCAAAAAAGGAGCGGCGCTTTCGTCCGCGGAACAGGATGCCGTCAGCCTGTATCTCTTTAATCTGGTCCCGAACAGTGAGCCGGTTTGTCCCAAGGGTAAGTAAGCGCGTTTGACCGACCTTCGCGCCTCATGAGATGAAACATGATCCAATGGATTTACCTCCTGTCAGGCCACCCTCTGTTTGACCGGGTGGCCTCCACGTAAACACTCCTGTCAACACCCATCCGCCAGGCCAATCAATTTCCATGATCAAAGTCGGCATTGAAATGGTATGTATCACATGGTATTATAAAAAATTTTTAAACGGATTGTTGACGCATCAGGCAGTCCGATATCGTTGCCTTCCGTATTTTGACTGTAATTTCAACCACGAAAGGATCATGAATGAGTGACAGCCGACAATCGGCCGGCTTTTCAGGCGCGTTGACCTCTTTTTTTTCTTCTGTAAGGCTTACGGTGGTCCTGCTGCTGACTCTGGCCGTAACCTCCATTATTGGCACCGTAATTCCGCAGAATCAGAACCCCTCCCTGTATGTCATGAACTATGGTGAATTTTTATATCGCCTGTTTTCGGTTCTGGATTTTTTTGACATGTACCATTCCTGGTGGTTTCAGCTTTTACTGATTCTGCTTGCCGTCAATATCGTTGTCTGCTCCATCGAACGACTGTCCAAAACCTGGAAAATCATTTTTCCCGACCGGGTCACGATACGGCCGGAACGATTTCGACAGGCAAGCGAAAGGCTGGAGGCCCGATTGCCTGGAGAACCGGAAGGATATCGTGACAAAATACAAAACCTGATGTCCAAAAATTTTGGCACCGGCACACTGTACTCAACCGATTCGGGGTATTATGTATGGGCAGAAAAAGGAAGATGGACCCGGTTGGGTGTTTATGTGGTCCATCTGAGTGTCGTATGTCTCCTGATTGGCGGGCTGATCGGATCGATATGGGGCTTTGACGGATATGTCAACATTCCGGAAGGGGACACGGTAAATGCCATTCAATTGTCCGGAAACAATAAAAAACACGCCCTGGATTTTGAAATCCGCTGTGACAAATTCAACATTCAGTTCTATGATACGGGCGTTCCCAGCGAATACCGATCCACCCTGACCATTCTCCAGAATGACAAACCGGTGATAACCCGCGATATCATTGTCAATGATCCACTCCAATTCAATGGCATAAATTTTTATCAGTCATCCTATTCACAGGTTCCGGGGACGGGTGTGGTACTCAGTTTTGTCAGCAAGGCCACTGGCATGGAATATCTGGAAAAAGCCGTTGTCGGCCAAACCCTGTCGATTCCGGAGGGCCTGGGAACATTTACGCTCACGGATTTTGGTATGGGTTTTCAGTTCAGGGGGCATGATATCGGCGATGCGTTTGTTGGTGCATGGAAGCCTGCAACCGGAGAGCCCGTTGAAATCGTATTGCCTGTGAAATTCCCCAGTTTTGATAAAATGCGAAAAGGGGATATCACCATATCCATTGCCGAAATGCAGACCCGGTACGCCACAGGCCTTCAGATAACCTATGATCCCGGCGTGTGGATCGTTTATTCCGGATTTTTGCTGATGATCATCGGATGCATCATCACATTTTTCATGTTCCATCAGCAGATTTACATTGAAGCCGGGATTGAAAAAAATCAAACCGCAATCATTGTTTCCGGCGTCAGCAAAAAAAACAGGCTGGGCATTGAAAACCGGGTTCAACGCCTGATGAATGCGATAAACAAATGAAATTTGAGATATGACATTCTGATTTTTGTTCAGTCGTCGGCGATTTTACTGCCTGATCCCTGATTCCAAAACCCATGACCCTTTGAGAAGGACCCCTTATGAACAGTTCTCTTCTGTTATCCATTGTGACGTTTGTTTATGGAACAGCGGCATTTTTATATATCGCTTCATGGGTGTTCAAAAAAAACACCTTTGGAAAGACTGCAACCTGGACATCATTATTCGGTCTTGTTCTGAATACCGCGGGCATTATACTGAGATGGATCGAATCCTATCAATTGGGCATCGGCCATGCCCCGTTGTCAAATCTGTATGAATCGCTTGTTTTTTATGCCTGGTCCCTCATTTTGTTATATCTTGTTGTAGAAAAAAAATACGGCAGCCAGATTATCGGTGCTTTCACTACACCGATTGCGTTTCTGTCAATGGCATACGCCTCCCTGTCTCCCAACATCAATGACCGGATTCAGCCCTTGCTGCCGGCCCTGAAAAGCAACTGGCTGATCGCCCATGTGGTCACCTGTTTTATCGGATATGCGGCTTTTGGAATTGCGTTTGGCATCAGCATCATGTACCTGCTGAAAGATCGCGCAGGGGATGACGCCGGTCCGCTGATCGCCCGGTTTCCGGATATCCGGATTCTGGATGAACTGAACCATCAGATGATCATGTTCGGGTTTCTGTTTTTGACCGGCGGCATTATCACCGGATCGGTATGGGCAAATTCGGCCTGGGGCCGTTACTGGGGATGGGATCCGAAAGAAACCTGGTCCCTGATTACCTGGTTTATATATGCCACCATGCTTCATGCCCGGCTGATGCGGGGCTGGCGTGGAAAACGGATTGCGTTTTTATCCATGACCGGTTTTGCTGCGGTTCTGTTCACCTATCTGGGGGTCAATCTTTTGCCCGGTCTTCACAGTTACGGTTCGATGGGTCAGTGATTTTTTCTTGACAAAACCGGTTTCAATAGTTAGATGGAACAGGTAATTATCGATATTCGAAATGCCGATTTGGGATTCATATCTTCCGTTTCACCGTTTATATTGTTTTGTGATATCGGACAACTCTTCATAAATTTATTAAATATATGATCCAATTTTCATGCCACGCTGATTGTCACCGCATCATATCCGCTGATATCATATATCTCAGTCAGTCCTTGAGCTTTCCGTTTTATCAGACAGTTATACGTCAGACCATGAATATGGCCGGTCCAGGTCCATGCAACATCGCAATGATTTGTTTCGGCAATTGCAACCCATAACCACAGTATGACGGAGTTTCCATGAGCACATTCAATCATGCAGATTCATCGGTTTCGGATACGGAAGAAACCCAATCCGGAGAAGGATCAGGAGGGGTTGTCTTTCTTTTCTTTCTGATCGGTCTGGCTGCCAGCCTGATTGTTGGATGGGTCGTTTTTCCCAAGCTTCTCTATTCCCAGAAACACCAGCCCGTTGATTTCAATCACGTCCTCCATAACGAGCTGGTTTCCGAAGGGTGTGAAAGCTGCCATTTTTTCCGCGAAGATGGAACGTTTTCCGGCGCCCCCAAACTGGCTCAGTGTATCGAATGCCATGAGGATGTTCAGGGGGAAAGCGAAGAAGAACGGAAATTTGTGGAAGAATATGTCAAAAAAGAGATCGAAGTCCCCTGGCTGATTTATGCCAGACAGCCGGACTGTGTGTTCTTTTCTCATGCCGCTCATGTCAAAACCGGAAAAATGGACTGTGTCACCTGTCATGGCGAAATGGGTGAATCCACGACATTGCGGGTATATGAATCCAACCGGATCACGGGTTACAGCCGCGACATATGGGGGCACAACATTGCCGGATTCAAGCGGAATACATGGGACCGGATGAAGATGGATGACTGTGCCGAGTGCCATCAGCAGAAAAAAGAGATGCTGGGTAGTGTTCAGACGCAAAAAGAAGGCTGTTTTGTCTGCCATAAATAATTGAATCCCGAAACAACAGAAAAACTGAAACATCACCTCAGGTCGATGTGTTCCGATTATGGTTTTAAGGGGATAAATCTATGAAAATAGACAGAAGATGTTTTTTGTCGCTGGGTGTTGGAGCCGGAGCCGGTATTGCGTTATCGCCTCTGCCGTGGAAAATTACCGATGACCTGTCCATCTGGACTCAGAACTGGTCCTGGACCCCTGTTCCGGCAACCGGAGAATTTACGACAGTCAACACCATCTGCACCCTGTGTCCGGGGGGATGCGGCATCAGTGTCAAAAAGGTGGATAATCGGGCCATAAAAATCGAAGGCATGACGGATCATCCAGTGAATGGCGGTGGCATCTGCAGTCTGGGCCTGTCAGGGCTTCAACTGCTGTATGGCCCCACCCGAATCAAAACGCCGCTGAAACGAACGGGTGAGCGGGGCAGCGGGCAATGGACAGCCCTCTCCTGGGATCAGGCCATTGCCGAGGTTGCTGAAAAACTGAATGCGATCCGGACCTCTGGATCCCCTCAGTCCGTGGCCTGTATTTCCGGAGCGACATCCCCAACCGTATCCCGGCTGATCGACCGGTTCATGGCCGCATATGGGTCCCCCAATTCACTGTCTGTTCCGACCTTTATCGACAGTTACCGCGCCGCGCTGCAATTGATGCATGGTGTCGCGGCAAATCCCGGGTTTGATCTGGAGCATGCGGGCTACATCCTCAGTTTTGGCAGCGGGCTTCTGGACGGATGGGGATCACCCGTCCGGACCTTCAAGGCCAACTCGGGCTGGAAGAAATCCAAAGTCAAACTGGTTCAGATTGAACCCCGCCTGTCAAGGACCGCAGCAAAAGCCGATGTCTGGATCACCATCAATCCGGGAACCGAGTCGGACCTGGCGATGGGAATCGCCCATGTCATCATCAAGGAGTCTCTGTTCAAGGCTGATTTTGTTCAGAATTACGCTTCAAATTTCAACGAACAATTTCGAAAATTGATCCTTGACAACTTCAGCCCGGAAACGGTTTCAAAAACAACCGGGGTGGACTCGGCCTCGATTATCATGATTGCCCGCGAATTTGCCAAGGCAAAAAATCCGCTTGCTGTCTGTGGAAGGGGCCAGGGCAATATTCCCGGCGGCATGAACGAATTTCTGGCGGTTCATGCACTCAATGCCCTTGTAGGCGCCATCAATCGGGAAGGCGGCATCTGGGCAGTCGCAGATATGCCTGTCAGTGACTGGCCCGCGGTACAACAGGATTCAACCGCTACAACAGGTTCAAGGCGGCCCCGACTCGATAATGCCGGAACCCAGGCATTTCCGGTTGCCATGTCCCTTCTCAATCAGTTTTCATCCGCCCTGATTTCTGGAAAACCCTATCCGGTTCAGGCACTTCTGATGGTGGAATCCAATCCGGTTTTCACCCTGGCAGATTCTGAATCAACGCGCAACGCCCTGAATAAAATTCCATTTATCGTCAGTTTTTCATCATTCATGGATGACTCGGCGGCGCTTTCCGATCTCATACTTCCCAACCATGTTTATCTGGAGCGCAT
The DNA here is from genome assembly GCA_002382065.1 of Desulfobacteraceae bacterium UBA4064. Taxonomy (GTDB): domain Bacteria; phylum Desulfobacterota; class Desulfobacteria; order Desulfobacterales; family Desulfatirhabdiaceae; genus UBA4064. The sequence goes on along the minus strand of DFZE01000281.1, from coordinate 4,728 downwards.
GGAGGATGTCGCCAGCGCTGCCGGATTCAATCGGCCACTCATTGGACTTTGTCAGCCTGTTGTCACGCCCGGGTTGGACACCCGGCACGTCGGGGATGCGGTTATTCTTCTGGCCCAGGCACTGGGTGGCGCCATTGCCGATGCATTTCCCTGGGACAGTTTTGAAAACTGTCTGGAAGAAACGCTTGGAGATCAACTGGAAACACTCAAAGAGAAATCCTTTGTTGTGGATGAAGGCTTTCAGCCCGACTCTTGGGCAACGGCATTTCATACGCCCTCTCAAAAATTTGAGTTCATACCAACGGCGCTTGCTTCAAAAAAACCGTTTGCGCCAATCAACCCGGAAGGGGATGCATCCGCATTTCCGGTCATTCTTTTGCCCTATGACACCATGCGTATCTCAAGCGGATTTATCGGAAACCCGCCATTTTTGACCAAAACCATCGAAGACACGGTATTGAAAGGCACACACAGCCTGATTGAAATCAATCCCAAAACCGCTCAGACCTTCGGCCTGAAAGAGGGAAATATGGCCATGCTTCAGACCCCGAAGGGCCAGGCGCCTGTCCAGGTCCACATCGATGACGGCATTATGCCAGGCGTCATCGCGTTGCCCAGGGGACTGGGGCATGTTGCGTATGACAGTTATCTGGCTGGAAAAGGCGTCAATATCAACCGTCTGATTGGTTCGGTACCCGATCCGGTTTCCGGACTGGATGCTGCCTGGGGAATACGGGCCAAACTGAGCAAAGCCTAACACGAGCATGAGGTTCTGATGAAAAACGAACACGATCATACATCAACCAAAAAATTTGGAATGGTTATCAATCTGGATCTGTGCACCGGATGCGGTTCGTGCATGGTGGCCTGCATGTCTGAAAACAATGTTCCCTTCAAAGAGGATGAGAGTGACAAGCTGAGAAGCATCACCTGGATGAAGGTTTACAAGTTGACCAACAAAAGACCGTTTCCGGAAACCGATATCTGTTATCTGCCCAGGCCCTGTCAGCATTGCGAAGGGCATGACGGCCATTCCCCCTGCGTGTCTGTCTGCCCGGCCACAGCCACCGATTATGACATGAATACCGGAATCGTCAGCCAGATATATACCCGGTGCTTTGGATGCCGCTACTGCATGGGAGCCTGTCCGTATCACGCCCGATATTTCAACTGGTTTGATCCGGTCTGGCCCGAAGGCATGGAAAAATATCTCAACCCCAATGTATCCCCCCGGATGCGCGGAATTGTGGAGAAATGCAGCTTCTGTTATCACCGGTATCAGGCGGCCAAGGATAAAGCCCATCTGGAAGGCAGAAAAGAAATTGAAGAGGGCGAATATCAGACGGCCTGTACCCAGGCGTGCCCGGCCGGGGCCATCACATTCGGGGATCTGAACAATCCGGATCATGCGGTTTACAGTCTTAAAAAAGATCCTCATGCATTCCGGTTGCTTGAAAAACTGGGAACCAATCCCAAAGTGTATTATGTTTCCAGCAAGGAATGGGTCAGAAAAGCAGGAGACAATTATCTTGAAAATGAACGCCCTGCATGGAAATGACGGCCATCACCGAAACCATATTCTTATAACCATACTGAAAAACCGGAATGAATGAGAGGTCATATACTATGGATTCTGCGTTAATACCCAATGGCGTCAGGCGCTGTTCACTCGGCAAATTTCTGGTGTCGCTTTCGATTGTCGGAGCAGTTTTGCTGTGGGGCGTTTACGCCATGTTTCTGTGCTGGTTCAAGGGTCTCAATCAGACCAACATGAACGATTACTATGGATTTGCGCTCTGGATATGGGCTGATCTGGCGGTTATCGCACTGGGCGGCGGCGCATTTTTTTCAGGTTTTCTGAAATATCTGGTTGGAAAGGATGAGCTGAAACACATCATCAATTACGCGGTCCTGATTGGATTTATCTGTTACAGTTCCGCGCTTTTGATTCTGGCCATAGACATTGGGCAACCCCTTCGTGGATGGTTTATTTTCTGGCATGCCAATGTGCATTCCATGCTGACCGAGGTGGCATTTTGTCTCTCCTGCTATTTTGCGGTTCTGACCATCGAATATATCCCCCTGATTCTGGAAAACCGTCAGATCAACCGGTTCCCCCTGTTTCACCATCTGGCGCATAACATGCATGAAGTCATGGCTGTTTTTGCCGCAACCGGTGCATTTCTGTCCTTTTTTCATCAGGGATCTCTTGGCGGCGTTGCCGGCGTGCTGTTTGGTCGGCCCTTTGCCTATCGGGAAGGTCTGTTTATCTGGCCATGGACATTTTTTCTGTTTACCTGGTCAGCCGCAGCATATGGCCCCTGCTTTACGCTTCTGATCACCAAAATCACCGAAGCGGTTACCGGCAAAAAACTGGTCAAGGACAATGTTATCGAGCTTCTGGCAAAAATATCCGGATGGATGATGACAACCTATATTATCGCAAAAATTATCGATACCCTGTACTGGGCAAATGTCACTGCGCCATCCAGAGGATTCAATCTGATGGATTTTTATTCCAATAACAGTTTTTACGGTATCTGGATTCTGATTGCGGAAATTGTGATTGGCGGCGTGATTCCGGCAATCATCCTGATTACACCCAATGGCCGTAAAAATCCGGCCGCGAGGACCGTCGCCATCATTCTGGCTGTTATTGGCGTGTGTATCAATCGCTGGGTCATGGTCCTTCAGGTCATGGCCGTTCCGGTTATGTCTTTTGACCAGTGGGCGCTTTACTATCCCAGTTGGCAGGAAGTTGCCACCACCATTCTGCCGGTTGCTTACGGCGTTATTCTGATTATGATTTCATACCGCTATTTGCCCATTTTCCCCCAGGAAGCGGAACTGAACCCGATTGAATCATGATTTAACGAGAAGGAGGAATAAATATGTTTCCTTTTAATTTCGAATGGATATGGGATACATCCCATATGGTGTTCATGGGCGGCCTGTGGTATGCGCTGACGATCCTGGGGCTTGGTATGACCTGGTGTGTCATCAAGGCCATTCTGGATACAAATAAGGGCGGAGGCGGGCACGACAGCGGTTATCACTGATCCGTTTCAGACCACTCCGATTTGACTGAACCGTTTCAACCAGCGCTTTCCCATTCTATTGTGGAAGGCGCTTTTTTTTTTCAGGGATATCCCGGATTTGTGCAAGAGCATCCGTGCCGGCGACTTCGCCCGACTGTGTCCCTCTGTCCCTCTGCCCCTTTGCCCCTTTTTTTTCTCACACAAGGAGTTATCAGGAATTCCATATGGATAAAATCATCATCGAAGGGGGATACCGGCTGAAAGGTCAGGTAACAATCAGCGGTGCAAAAAATGCAGCCCTGCCAATTCTGATTTCATCGCTTCTGACCGACGGATGGTGCACCTATCACAATGTTCCGGATTTACGAGACATTCACAGCACCATTACGCTTTTGAAGCATCTTGGAGCTCAGGTTGAAACCGATTTCGATTCCCATACGGTTCGCATCGATGCTTCCGGGCTTTTCGATATCGAAGCGCCATATGATCTCGTTCGCAAAATGCGGGCGTCGATCCTGGTTCTGGGGCCACTGGTCGCCCGGCTTAAAAAGGCGCGGGTTTCGCTTCCGGGAGGTTGCGCCATCGGCGCCAGGCCAATTAATCTGCATTTAAAAGGTCTGGCGGCACTTGGAGCCCAAATTGATCTGCAGCACGGGTATGTTGAGGCTGTAGCAGAGAAACTGACCGGAAATGAAATTTATTTTGATATCGCCACGGTCACCGGAACCGAAAATCTGATGATGGCTGCGGTACTGGCCGATGGTACAACCATCCTGCGAAATGCGGCCCGGGAACCCGAAGTGATTGCCCTGGCCGATGCCCTGAATCAAATGGGCGCCCGCATCACCGGCGCCGGAACCTCGATCATCACCATTACCGGTGTACCGGCATTGGATCCGGTTACGATAACCATTATTCCGGACCGGATTGAAGCCGGAACATTTCTGGTCTCTGCCGCCCTGACCCAGGGGGATGTTTCCCTGCTGAACTGTGAACCATCCCATATGGAGGCCGTGATTTACAAACTGCGTCTCACCGGCGCCCAAATCGATGTCATGGATCGGGAAATCCGCATTCAGGGGCCGGATGTCATATCCAGCGTGGATATCAAGACACTACCGTATCCAGGCTTCCCTACCGATATGCAGGCCCAGTTCATGGTGCTGATGTCTGTTGCCAATGGCCTGAGCCTGATTTCTGAAACAATTTTCGAAAATCGGTTTATGCATGTCAGTGAACTTCGACGAATGGGCGCCGATATCACCATTTCCGGAAATGCGGCGCTCATCAGGGGCATCCCACAACTTTCTGCAGCACCGGTCATGGCCAGTGATCTGCGGGCCTCTGCCTCTTTAATATTGGCCGGACTTGTCGCGCATGGCCGGACAGAGGTTAACCGGGTCTATCATCTGGACAGGGGATATGAGGCGATGGAGAAAAAATTTGCCGGCATTGGGGCGGAGATTCAGCGGGTCGGTTAGGTGGATTGACCGCATCCCTTTCAAGGTGATAATGAGTACTTATACTTATGACTTATTATCGAACACTTATTTCTTGTTTCGTTTAGCAAGTATTTTAGCCGTCGAGACATGGGGAGATATTTTATCCACAGTTCATTTGGGCATTGGTTTTTTGGGGCCACGAGGGTGTTTCCGATATCTTGGAAGTTTGATCTTCATCGAAACATCTT
>DFZE01000157.1:10868-11675 GCA_002382065.1 Desulfobacteraceae bacterium UBA4064 | reverse complement strand
ATGACATGAACGGTTTTTCCGGCCAATACCGGAAACAGGGGGCCCACATCATCTTTGAGGGTGAATTTGACAAAAATCGACGGCGATGGCTCATCCTGATACTCGATCTCGGCTTCTGCCAGCGCGGTATGGCACTGGCAACACCAGTGAATGGGCTTTTTGCTTCGGAACAGATTGTCCTTTAACGCGAATTTGAGGCATTCGGTGGCGATGATGGCCTCGTAGCGATAGTTCATGGTCAGATAGGGATTGCCCCACTCGCCCATGACGCCCAGGCGTTTGAACTCATTTCGCTGGATATCGATAAATTTTTCCGCATAGCTCCGGCACAGCCTTCGAACATCCGCCTGGGACAGATCCTTTTTTTTGGAGCCCAGCTCCTTGTCCACATTATGCTCGATGGGAAGGCCATGACAATCCCACCCCGGAACATAAACCGCATCGAAACCGGCCATCTGACGGGACCGGACAATGATATCCTTGAGAATTTTATTCAGCGCGGTTCCGATGTGGATATGGCCATTGGCATATGGCGGGCCGTCATGGAGAATGAACCGAGTTTTTCCGGCTGATGCACTGCGGACGGTTTCATAAAGATGTTCGTGATCCCATTTGACCAGTTGTTCCGGCTCTTTTTGAGCCAGATTGGCCTTCATGGGAAAATTGGTAACAGGCAGGTTGAGCGTTTTTTTGTAATCCATGAACAACATCCTCCAGAAATTTCACAGGATGATCCGCAGTGTACCGAAAAATGGTTATGTGTCAGGTTGCAGGTAATTGAAAGCTATAGCTTTCCAGATAAAGATT
>DFZE01000157.1:0-10704 GCA_002382065.1 Desulfobacteraceae bacterium UBA4064 | reverse complement strand
TTTCGTTCAAACACTATATATATATCATCAATCCTGTTTCCCGATAAGATCAAACGTTTTGAATTATTCCGTTTTAAATATTTTGATCTGTTTCGATTCTTTCAGTTTTTGGTCTTCGGTTATCAATATCAGGTCATTTTCCCAAGCTGTCGCAACGATAAAACGGTCAGCAGGGTCTTTATGCGGAAGTTCGATGCCTCTGCTTTTGATGGCGATTGCATGCGATAATTTGGCTTCTTTTACAGGACTGCGCGTGAGGGCTTGAACGATCCATTCACTTGGAGATGGGCTGAGGTCAATTTTGCCTTTTTCAGCAAGAATCAGCGTTTCCCATATTGTAATCGGGGAAATGAATAACGTATTTTTCCCGCTAACGAGTACCTGTGTAATATGTTTATCAAGTTTTTCAGGCTCCAGAAGGCTCCACAGCCATATATGGCTAGCAGATACTTCATTCTTAAAAGACTTTCCAGTCATTGGTTTCCCCAGCCGGAGAAATGATATCACCAGTAATCTTGCCCGTACCTTTCATACATCCCAGCCATGATGTCTGTTCGGATTTTGAAAGCGGAACAATTTTTACCAGAAGTTTCCCTTTGTCGCTTATCAATATGGTTTTATGGGAATCAACGACCGAATTGATGACACTGTAAACATTATTCTGGAAATTAACAAGCTGTATTTCTTCCATTATAGCCTCCTTTATCCCATCAGATTCAGTCATTGATCATCGTTTTTGGTCATAGCGGTATAGATTTTCAGAAAATTGATTTCGTAAGGCAGCAGGGAGGGAATAGGCCTTTTTCGGCCATTCCCGACCGATAACGCAGCGAAATTATTTTTCTGGTAGTCTATAGAAGGTCCGTAGGCAGCGTTTCCCATGCGAACATATACAAAAGTACATCCTGTGAGCTTTTCAAGGCGATAGCCGCAATCCGTTCAAAAACGGAAATTCATTATCTGAAAAGCGATATATCAGGGTGTCAATGAAAAACCCATGTGGTCAATTCAATTTCAGCGGATTTGGAGAAGATGTTTCAGGAACTGCGAAAACAACGTGTCTATTCCAGTATTTTTCGCAGATTGATGAAATTGCTGCGGTCAAATCCCAGGGTCTTGAAAAAAGACAGCAGATCCGTGGAGTCCCATCGAACCGATGTATAAATATCCTTGATGCCCTGCTCTTTGCAGAACCGAAAGCCTTCCTCTGCCAGACGTTCCCCAATGCGCCGCCCCATGTACCGGGGATGAACCCCGATCAGGGAAAGCCAGGCGCTTCGTTTGATGCCGAACAGACCTGAAAAAATCGAGGTGATGATATAGCCGACCACCTTGCCCTCGATCTCTGCAACAAAACTGGCATCTTCCGAACGGAGGGCCTGCTCTTCGATCATCCGATTGAAATCATAATCCGTCGGCAAGCTGGTAATTGCGGTGCTAATTCCCTTGATATCATCGGCATCCTCTGTTTTGAGCCTTCTGATAATAAAGCTTTCCACTAAACAGATCCCCTTTTTGATGTTAATCGATCCGGACAATTTTGACATGATGCCCTACCCAATCGGGAGGCAGATACACTCTACCACTGTTTCCACTGGATTTCACCTCTTTTTCAAGCATTTCCTCGCCAAATATTTCAAATTTGACCTTGATCTTGGAAGGATCGGATTGAACGTCTTCATCCGTGATATGTTTATCCGTATCGGTTGGCATAAGATGTCGTCTTTTGTTAAAGGGTGAAAACTGCTTACTTATTAATTTCTGCCATGACCAGACAATACTTTTCGGTGCATTGGGTATGAAGCGAATCGAGGCGCGCCTGATACGCACTCCGTTTTGCCTTGGAGCGAATCCGGCCCAGATTGTCCCGGACCACATGAATGGTTGCATTGATCGCACCCATGATCAATTCACCCGAGACACGAAGGTGGGTTTGGAGTTGCTCCGGAACAACCCGATTTAACTGTCGAATCCATTCCAGTGCGGAAAAGCCTTTTTCGATCAGACGCATACTCACATCGATCAGAGAACTGAATGACTGTTTTTTCTGGGTTTTGTTCCCGGTCAGAATGGTCTGATGAAATTCCAGATAGTTCTGCGCATCCTCCCCAATCAGTTTTTCCAGATCCTTGAACAGATTGGCCACCTCCTTTTTGATTGTCGGGATATTTTGTTCAATTTCCGGACAATGGGTTTTCCGAAGGCTTTCAATGATGACCACTTTGTTGATCAGGCCGACAGCCAGGCAAAAACAGTAGGCCGCCGCAGCACCTCCGGCCGGAACCGGATCACCCGTTTCAAAATTTTTCAAAAAGTTTGTCATAGACATGCCTTTCATGTGTTTGCCGCGAAAATGGGTTGGGATGATGGGAATAAACATATCAACCGGCATCGTCCAATTACGGGTGTACGGTCTGACCAATGGTACATGAAACATCTGGCGGGACAATCTATAGCTTTCAAGATAATGATTTTGGAAAGGCAGGAGGTAGGGGATAGGCCTTTGTTCGGCCATCCCCGACCGATAACGCATCCAAAATCTTTATCTTGAAAGCTATATTTTTGAATCCGACTGCCGTCATGTATAGATCCATCGGCTTGGAAAAATCCGGACCCCGGTTCATCCGTGTTCGATTACCCGGTTCGAACACAATAGCTGGCAGGTGGTGTGAGGCAGGGGCACTGACAATGATCATGAACTGAAAAAAAAGAGAAAAAAATCGTGGTGGCGTGATGGCGGAAAATGATCATATCCTTCTGCCGTCACGCCCCAATTATCCACCATCCTGCCCCACGAATACTGATCTCTTCCGGCTGGTTATCCCTTGATGATCCGGGGCAGCATCATCTGATGTTGCGGACAGATCGACTGGGGATTCTGATAGGCTGATCCGGCAAACGCCACCAGATATTTCCGGATGTCGGGCATGGCCGATACTTCATCAACCAGGCCGTTTATGGCACAATACACGGGCCGGCTGTAATCATAATATTCCTTTACCATTTTATTCATACTCTCGATGACCGGTTCCAGCGGCTTTCCGGAATCCTTTTCCTTGACCAGTCTGCGGGAAAAACTGGCTGCCGCTGCGGTTTCGCCGTGCATGACATAAATTTCCGTCGTGGGTATCCCCAGTGTAAAGGCGTTGTGGCGATTGGCTGTCGGTCCGCCCATGACATAATGGGCCGCGGCAGTGCCCTTGCGCAGCACAACCAGCATCATGGGAACATCGGTCTGCTGAATGGAATAAATCAGACTCATGCCAAGTCCCAGGAGTTCGGCTTTTTCCGCGATATTGCCCACATCGATGCCGGATGTGTCCTGGAACCAGACAACCGGAATCCGGTCCCTGCCGCACAGGGTCACAAATTCATTCATTTTGATCAGGCCCTGGCGATACAGCTTTCCGCCGATACCGGCATAGGGCGCATACTCCGGATAATCTTCACCCAGATAGCCCTGGCGGTTTCCGATGCAGCCCACCAGATATCCGTCAATTTTTACCAGACCGGTATAAATCTCCGGCCCCTTGTCCGGCTTGAATTCCATATGCTCGCTGTTATCCACCAGCCGGGACAGGACTTCGTCAAAATTGTACATCTGCTTCTGATTGAACGGAATCAGACGATACAGATCATCTGCCGGAAATTTGGGGGCTTTGGGTTCGGCAACCCGGAAAAATTTTGGATGATAGGAAGGCATGTCTTTCATGAAGTCTTTGAGACCATCCAGGACCCCGGTTTCCTCTTCATACACATACCTGAAAAATCCGGTTCCGTCATGATGAATTTCGACACTTCCCGGCGGTTTTTCCTTGAACTGCCGGGCGGCCTTGATCAGCATCTCGGCGCCATCCACATCAAAATGTCCCTTGGGCGACATGCCGCTTAAAATGCCACCGCCGCCCACGGCGATATTGCAGTTCTTGTGGGCAAACAGAACCGTGGGGCTGATTCCCTGATATCCGCCGCCGGCCGGGTTGGTCCCATAAATTCCGGCCAGAATGGGAATGCCCAGAATATTCAGTTCGGCATGCCGAAAAAATGTGGCGCCCCCACCCCGTCTGCCGGCATAAAATTTCTCCTGCTCGGTCAGCTTGACACCACTGCAGTGAACCAGCCAGACCAGCGGAATGTTCAGGCGTTTGGCCAGATCAGTGGCCCTGAGAATATTTTCCGATTGTCCCGGTAGCCAGGCCCCGGCCATGACCTTGTTGTCAAATCCGATCACCACGGCCCATTTTCCGGAGATTTTGGCCAGCCCGTCAAACACATTGGTCGTGCCTTCGGAATTGCCCATGGGATTGTACAGGGTATGGAGGGGACACCAGGTTCCGGGATCGACCAGGTACCGCAGCCTCTGCCAAACCGTCATTTCACCCCGGGCATTGATCTTTTCTTCCGGAAATCCGGCTTTTTTCACCCGATCCACTTCCGCCCGTACCAGAGCCTCGACTTCCTTGATGCTCTCGACATTTTTTTCGCTGCTTTTGATTTGTCCTTCGGAAAGCGGATGACCAAAATCCGCCATTTTTTCAAAATAGGGTCTCATGATACGACTCCTAATATAGATGTGAGTAGTGAGTAATGTGTATTGAGAAACAGCCAGGCCGCCACACCGTCCAACGGCAGCACTGCCCGAATGCGGGTTGCAGACACCTTCAGCCTTCAGCCTTATCTTTTTCCCACAGTCCCCGTTCCTCGAGAACGGATTTGAGTGTCTTGAGTGCGGCATTGGCTGCCGGTACGCCGCCGTAAACCAGGGTCTGGAAAATGACTTCGGCAATTTCTTCCGGCGTGCATCCCACATTCAGGGCCGCCTGGATATGCAACCGGAGCTCATCCAGACGGGAAAGAACCGTCAATGCGGATACCGTGACCAGTTGCCGCGTTTTATGGGGGATTTTTTCACGGGCATACATCTGACCCGTGATAAAGAGCGACATGTCTTTTGCAAGCCCTTTATCAAAGGCGCGCCACAGGTCAAAGGGTTTTTCATCCCGAACACCCGAGAAATACAGCTCGGCTGTTTTTTTGGTTTTTTCTGTCAGATTGTCGCTCACTCAACCCCCTTTCATTACCGGTTGGCTTTTCGGATACCCAGTTGATCCTGGGCAATGATCCATTTGCAGATATTGGCCGAACCTTCGACCATGGTGTAGGTGGGTGCATCCCGATAAAAGCGGGCAACCGGATACTCTGTTGAATACCCGTAAGCGCCCAGAATCCGCATGGCGAAATTGGCGCATTTTGTAACGACTTCACCGGAAAAATATTTGGCCTGGGCCACATCCAGTCCATTGTTCAACTGACCCTGATCCTTGGCCCATGCCGCCTTGTAAACCAGAAGGCGTGCCGCCTCGATTTCGGAAGACATCTGGGCGATCATGTCCTGATTCATCTGATATTCACCAATGGGTTTTCCAAACTGTTTTCTCTGATTGCAGTATTTGATGGAAGCTTCCAGGCATCCCTGAGCCAGACCAACGGCTCCGGCCGCGGCGGACAGACGGGTCTGATTGAGCGAGCTGAACACAATCTTGGCGCCATCTCCGGGTTTCCCCACAATATTTTCCTTGGGAACACGGGTATCGGTCAAAAAAATCTCTCCGGTGGGCGATGAATGGGAGCCCAGTTTTTCCAGTTTGGAGGTTTTGATGCCATTGAAGTTTTTCAGTTCGACAACAAATGCGGAAAGCCCCTTTGATCCCTGGGATTTATCCGTATAGGCATAATAGAGAATGGCATCTGCCACATGGGCATTGGAAATCCAGGTTTTGGAGCCGTTCAGCAGCCAGTGATCCCCCTTGTCTTCGGCTGTGGAACTCATGGCCATAACATCGGAACCGGCATCGGGTTCGGTAATGCCGAATCCGCCCACATATTCCGCGCTGGCCAGTTTGGCCACATATTTTTTCCGGAGTTCCTCTGTGCCGTATTTGTATATGGTATAGGCGCATCCCAGTGTCTGCATGTTGACCTGAACACGAAGGGAGCTGGAAACCCGTGCAATTTCTTCGGTTACGATCATGGCTGCCAGAAAACCCATGCCCTCACCACCGTATTCCTCCGGGATCACGGTGCCAAAAAAGCCCAGTTCGCCCATGGGTTTCAGGGCTTCTTTGTAGGGAAAATAATGTTTCTCGTCCCACTCGTTGGCAAATGGCGCAATCTTTTTATTGGCAAATTCCCGGACCGATTTTCGAAGCATTTCCAAATCTTTGGACATTCCAAAATCCATAACAACCAACCTCCTCTTGAAAAAAATTAAGGGGCTATCCATTTCGCTGGCCTTATAATGTAAGGGGCTATGAGTCAGCCTAAAACATTCCCAGAAGGCGGAATGTTGTTTTACCGCCTTTTACAGCAAGCTGTCGAGATCCTCTTTCTTATATAAAAATCGTTCACGACATGAAAATTTCCGAGGCGAACACGACTTAGGCCAGTGAAATGGATAGCCCCTAAAAATTATAAATAGTGTCTATAGTTTTTCAGATAATTCACCCAAAATCCTTATCTGGAAAGCGATAAAAAATGCCGGTAAAATCTGTCTGTAACCGACTTTCCATGAATATTCAACCAGCTAAGCTACATCACAGCTACCTTACCCGAACTGTTTAGTCAAGAAATAACTATAATCACAACCGGATTCGAATTTTTTAAAGTGGTAGTTCATGCGATTGGGGGCTCAGGGTTTAAACCGGATCAGCACATTACCCGTATCGACAGGCTGTCCTTTTTTCACCAGAATCTCTGCCACATCGCCATCACAGGGCGAGGCCACACCGCTTTCCATTTTCATGGATTCCACAATCACCAGTTCCTGGCCGCGATACACCCGGTCCCCGGCATTGACCAGCACATCCACCACCATTCCGGGCATGGGACATTCCAGAATATGATTGAGGGCCCGCTTTTTGACATGGGGCATATACTGGGCCAGTTTCCATTCCCGTGGCGTATAGATTTCAAACAGGCGGGTGATGCCGCAAAATGCCGCCATGCTCCTGTTCCGGTCCGGGCATGAAGCCGGGCACATCCACCAGGCAGATGAGCGGGATGTTGAAGGCATCGCAGAACCGGACAAAGCGGGCCGCCTTGGTTGAGGCGTTGCTGTCCAGCACACCGGCCAGAACCGCCGGCTGATTGGCAACCAGTCCGATGGTCTGACCGCCCAGTCGGCCAAATCCGCAGATGATGTTCCGGGCAAACCCGGCATGAACCTCCAGAAATTCTGCGCCATCCAGAATGCTGTAGATCAGGACATTCATGTCATAGGTCTGATTGGGATTGGAGGGAATCAGATAATCCAGTGCCGGATCGATCCGTTCGGGCGGGTCCCGCAGATCCAGAAACGGGGCCTTCTGGCGATTGTTGGACGGCAGATAATTGATGAGGCGGCGAACCTCGCGCAGACACAGAATGTCGTTGGGTGTCACAAAATGCGCCACATCGCTTTTGGTGCCATGCACGTCGGCGCCGCCCAGTTCTTCGGATGTGATATCCTGATGAATGACGGTTTTGACCACATTGGGTCCAGTCACAAACATGTTGCTGGTATGGGCCACCATAAAGGTGAAATCGGTCATGGCCGGGCTGTAAACCGCACCGCCGGCACAGGGTCCCATGATGCAGGAAATCTGCGGCACCACGCCGCTGGCTTCGACATTCCGGTGAAAAATCTCGCCATAGGCCGCCAGCGCATCCACCCCTTCCTGAATGCGGGCGCCACCGGAATCGTTCAGGCCGATAATGGGGGCGCCCACACGAACCGCGTGATCCATGACCTTGCTGATTTTCTGGGAATGGGCCTCGCCCAGGGATCCCCCGATAACCGTGAAGTCCTGGCTGAACATGAACACTTCCCGGCCATCGATGGTACCATGTCCCGTGATCACCCCATCGCCCAGAAAATGCTGGTCGCCACCCAGGGACCCGCCCCGTCCGGTTTTTAAAATATCAAATTCCTCAAACGAGCCCTCATCCAGAAGCAGATCGATCCGCTCCCGGGCCGTGAGTTTTCCCCGGCGATGCTGATCTGCAATCCGCTTTTCACCCCCGCCCTGAAGCGCTTCCTGGCGCATCGCTTCAAGTGTTGTCAGATTGTCATGAAGCGGCATGGCCATGGTATTTCTCTCCTGTCCGGTCGATTCCTGAATCTGTTAAATCCGATTTTTCCCATGTTTCCCCAAATTTGTTAATTATTATCAGAGAGATAATCCGGATGCAACCATTCTCTAAAAAAGTGGCAATAATCTGTGGAACAGGGGGGAAGACTGAAGACTGACGGCTGAAGGGGCTGCAACCAGCTTTCAGGCTGAGCAGCCGTCGGACCGTCAGGCGGTTTGGCTGTTTATCGATACGCACGACTCATATTGTAATTGGGTAAACGATCATGGGTGTGCTCACCCCCATATATGAAAATCAGGCCTGTTCATAGTGACGCCATAAGGCGTTTTCTTTAAATGCCCTTATGGGCACACTACGAACCGAGGGAGGCATTCCGACGAATACAATTTTCACGGTAAACGATGTAAATCACGATTTGTATTTTCCCTGTTCCCCGATATCACCGAATTTTTGTAAAATGCGGCCAGACGGGATGGTGACATCTTCAAACAGTATCCGGCAATCATCAGTTGATTAATCAGTGTTGTCCGCCATATTCCCAGGCGTTTCCAGCGCCGTGAGGATGTCGTCACCTCCCGGCTCAGGGTCATGATCCCATGCCTGCGTCTCAGACGCAAAACCAGCTCGAAGTCCTCCATGACCGGAAAATTGGCAAAGCCCCCCAGACGGATAAAGGTGTCCCTTTTCATAAAAAGGGCCTGATCGCCATAAGGGAATTGCAACCTGCGCGATCGAAAATTGGCAAGGGCCGCCACCATTCGAAACCGATGGCCATCCGCATCGATTTTCAGTGAAAAGGCACCGGCAGCGATGTCGTGTGACCGGAGCGTCTGAAACACATCGGTAGCAAAGCCTTCCGGCAGGCAGGTGTCGGCATGAAGAAACAACACTATCGCGCCCCTGACGGACAGTGCGGCCGCATTCATCTGGGCAGCCCTGCCGTGGGGGAAGACGAGGACCCGTGCACCCGCTGCCTGTGCCTCCTGAACGGTGTTGTCCGTACTGCCGCCATCTGCCACAATAATTTCCGTTGCCTCGCCCCCAATCCCTTTTACGGTTTCTGCAATGGTGGATTGTTCATTGAGTGTCGGAATGATGATGGAAAGCGTTTCTGGGGGTTTTTCCGGATCGATCACCCGATGCCATTCCGGAAGATCCCCGGGATGATCCACATCGGACAGGGATTTCAGTTTCAGGGCACGCATCCCAACCCTGCAGGCAGCCTCCCAGGTATCCCTGAAAACCGTGTCTGTTCCCCATGACATGAAATCAAACAGGGCCGGAACAAAAGAGTGGAGTCCGATCAGTGTGTATCCGCCATCATTGGCCGGTCCAATCACCAGATCATGATCTACCAGTGCGGCAAACGCTTCTGCCAGGTATCCCGCAGTCATTTCCGGGCAGTCACTGCCGATCAGCACCACCCGTTGGGCTCCTGCAGAAAACGCATCCGCAAAGGCGCGGGCCATTCGCTGTCCCAGATGTCCGGCGCCCTGGGGCGCATAACGCACCCCGGCACCCAGCCAGGTTTGCAGTTTCCGGGCATTGCCACCCTCAAACCGCACCTCGATGTCGGCACCATTGGCGGCGGCGCAGCATCGGCCCTGCAACACGGCATGTCCGGTCATGATCTCCTGAAGCCGGGCGGCGCCTGCCGGACCAAGGGCCGGAATCAACCGTGTTTTTGTTTTTCCCGGAATGGGGTAGCGGGTGAAAATGATCAGCCGAAACGGCGAAGGATTCAGAGGGCTCATCTTTTGGCGCCGGATGCTCTCGATGGGGTTCAGATCGGGCAAGCGAATGCTCATTTCCGCACTTCAATAAACCGGATATGGGACACAGCGCTCCCGCCGGTATTGTCAGAATCATTCATGATGGCCAGAAACGCCTTTTTCGGGGGATCTTCACCAAATGCCTGCCGGTAATCGTTCAATACATTCACGGTTTGTTCCATCCAGCGGCCGGTGTTTTCCGGCCCGGACTGCAGGGGAATCATGATCGATCGGTCGGTGTAGGGGCTTTTGGCCGGTTCGGTTTCTTCGGCCCGATTGGCCCAGATATAATTGACGCTGCTGTGGGGCGGGTATCGGCCATAAACGGTTTTGGCCAACCCGTAAGTGATCTTCATGCCGAATGGGGCGGTTTGGGGATCATATTCAAAAAAGACATAGACACGAAGGGGATAATCTTCGCCGGATTTCTCCCGGTAATTTCCTTCGGCATACACATTGTCCACCTTCCATTGCCACCGTATGGTCGAATATTGGGTAACGTCAAAGCTCTGTTTATGAACCAGGGCCGAAGCCGCGTTGGTACTTTCGGCAACCAGTCCCCGGTCATCGCCCTGATCCTGTATGCCATAGATGGTGTGCCGCTTTATTTTCGGAAATTCCAGCGGTTCCCAGTCTGCAAGGGTTACAAAATCATCCCGGAACAAAATCCTGTCTTCCGCATAACCGGTCAAAGCGGATATCAGACTCAATGCCAACAGTACAAAATGCCGGATTTTAATCCGGTGAAGAAACATGGACATGTGATTTTTATATCTTTTACTCGATGTTCAAGTTTTTTAAT
>DFZE01000204.1 GCA_002382065.1 Desulfobacteraceae bacterium UBA4064 | reverse complement strand
CCGTAGGGGCGGCCTGTGTATTCCGATTACAGGCCGCTCCGATGGAGCTTGATGTGAACAACAACATCAATTTCTACAAACAGGTCGCCCCTACGGGGCTTTTGGGGAAGATGTCATTTTTATAGATGGGGGTGAATCCATCCGGAATGATTCATGATCGTTTACCGCAATAATGCATTCGTAAACCAGGATTCAGACCACGGGTTTTGATCGGCCAATGCCATTCCCGGCTTTGAAAAGCCGGGTTACGATGGGGATTTGCGATAGCAGATCAACCCGCACTGCAAACACCGGTTGGCTTCTGCTGAAGCCATCTCCTCGGAAAACCCTGATTCCAGTTCGGCATCCGGATGATTGTCTGTGGAAACCGGCATGATCTGGCGTGGAACAGAACCCACGTCTTCAACATGATCGACATTTTGAAAAACAGCATCCGGGGTCAGAAGGGATGCAGGAAAGCTTGGCGGCATGCCATATAACAACTGGTGGATTGACGCAGCCTCCCGTCTTCCTGCAGCAATTGCACGAATGGCCCCACTAAAATCCGACATGACATCTCCTGGCGCCAAAAGACCTTTCTGATCCATGATTTCTGACCGCTTATAGGGCGGAACCGCCTGCCATTGAAACCCGCCATTTGATCCGGTTTCGGCGGACCGAATGACAATCAATTCGGGAAGTCTGCCGGCAGCCAAAATCAGGGAACCCGCTTCCAGCTCATGGTGTTGTCCGGTCACCACATTATCATATGCGATGCGGGTCAGTCGCGCGCCGTTGCCCTGAATCATTGTGATACCGGTTTGATACAGAATCTGAATGGCTGGTGGTACATCCAGATCCGTCAATTCACCGGACAGGGCAGCCGCATCTTCCTGAAACAGGATGACAATGGATGATACACCCTGATCAACCAGTTTTTTGGCGGCATTGATCGCCAATTGGCCACCGCCGGCAATGACAGCCGGTGATCCGGTCACCAGATTGGCCTTCAGGGACTCCTGACGCATCAGGTCAATCAGCAGGAAGACTCCCGGAACCGGTTGTTCGACACGATGTGACGCGCCCCGGGCCAACCGGCTGTCCCATCCACCGGAAGCCAGAAGAATACCATTGTATCCCTGTTCAAACAGATCAGGCAGAGACACATCCTGTCCAACGGTAATGCCGGTTTTGGCCGTGACCCCCATTTCCAGAACACCCTGAATATCCCAGTCCAGAATATCCATTGGCAACCGGTTTCTGGCGATGGCGCTGCGCAAAAGGCCGCCCAGGGCTTTGGATGCTTCAAAAACCGTTACCTCATGCCCCAGTCGCGCACTGAAATAGGCAGCGGACAGGCCCTCAACCCCACCGCCGATGACCGCTATTTTTTGCCCGCTGGCGGGTGCTTTACCAGGGAGAACCCGTTGTCCGGTCTGTTTTTCATAATCTGCGGCAAACCGTTTGAGACCATTGATCGCTACCGGTTCATCCACCAGTTGCCGCCTGCATTCGGTTTCACAGGGACGGGGGCATATTCTTCCAATGACGGTCGGAAACGGGTTGCGCTCTTTGATGACCTGAACGCTCTGAGTATAGTTTTTAAGGGAAATCTGCCGGATATATTCCGGAATGTCAATCCCGGCCGGGCAGGCGCGTTGACATGGGGTGGTGCAGTCCTCAGTGGTATATTCATGCAA
Source organism: Desulfobacteraceae bacterium UBA4064 (assembly GCA_002382065.1). GTDB lineage: Bacteria > Desulfobacterota > Desulfobacteria > Desulfobacterales > Desulfatirhabdiaceae > UBA4064. Next base: position 27,638 of record DFZE01000204.1, on the reverse strand, counting down.
AATTCGCATGCTGATGGAAGACAGACGAATGATGTGTTTGGGGCAAACCCGTTCACAGGCGCCGCATCCGGTGCATTTGTCCATATCGACCACCGGAAGTCCTGCGGGTCCGATAGCCAGTGCATTGAACTGACAGGCATTGACACACGCGCCAAACCCCAGACATCCAATGGCGCATACCTTCATCCCGCCGTTAAACAGGGCCGCTGCCCGGCAGTCCGGGATACCATCATACAGAAATCGCGTTTCCGCATCCTGGACACTGTAGGAACAGCCCAGTTTTGAGATTTCCCGGTCCTTGGCGCCAACAGATACACCCAGGAGTACAGCGATGGCATCGGCCACATCAGAGCCCGCGGCGACACAGGAGTTCGGTGGCGATTTCCCGGCTGCAATGGCAGCGGCATTGGCGCTGCATCCGGCAAAACCACATCCGCCGCAGTTGGCGCCAGGGAGTTCCCCCTCTATGGCTTCGATCAGGGGATCCACATAAACATAAAAAATTTTGGAGGCTGCTGCAAGGCCGGCGCCAACAATAATCCCCAGTCCACCCATCATCATTACCGCTTCAATCATAGATCGCTCCTCAATTCAACAGGATGATTTGACAGGATTGCCAACGTGTCAGAAAATCGCATCAAATTTGCATTTTTCAAAACAGGTCATGCATTTGATACACTTGTCCCGGTTGATGCGGGCCGGCTGCTTTTTTTGCCATTCAATCGCCTCTGCCGGACAACTTCGAAAACAACTTCCGCATGCGGTGCAGATATCCGGATTGATTTCAAATTTCAGCAATGCAACACATCGCTTGGCCGGACATCGTTTTTCATGGATATGGGCCTCATACTCGTCCCGAAAATATCGAAGGGTCGATAAAACCGGATTTGGGGCGGTCTGCCCCAGACCGCAGAGTGATGCGTCCTTGATCATGGCGGACAGGGTTTCCAGATTGTTCAAATCTTCCGGTTCTCCTTTGCCATCGCAGATTTTGATCAGGATTTCCAGCAGCCGACGGGTTCCTTCACGGCAGGGTGTACACTTGCCACAGGATTCATCCTGGATGAAATCCATGAAAAATCGGGCCATGTCCACCATGCAGGTGTTTTCATCCATGACAATGGCGCCGCCAGATCCCATAATGGCCCCGACTTTGGCAATGGCTTCATAGTCCACCAGCGTATCCAGATGGGCTTCCGGGACACATCCACCGGAAGGGCCCCCCAACTGAACGGCCTTGAATTTCTTTTTGTTGGGAATACCGCCGCCGACATCATAAATGATGGTTCTGAGTGAGGTGCCCATTGGCACTTCCACCAGACCAATATTGTTGATATCTCCGGAAAGGGCAAACACCTTGGTCCCCTTGCTGGTTTCCGTGCCGATGCCGCCATACCATGCACCGCCCCTGATGATGATCTGGGGGATATTGGCCAGTGTTTCGACATTGTTCAGAATGGTCGGCTTTTCCCAAAGTCCCTGAATTGCCGGGAATGGGGGCCTGGGTCTCGGCATACCCCGTTTCCCTTCGATCGAGCGCATCAGCGCGGTTTCTTCGCCACAGACAAATGCACCGGCCCCCTGATAGATTTCGATATCAAAATCATGACCGGAACCCAGGATGTTCTGCCCCAGAAGTCCATAATTTCGGGCCTGCCCGATGGCAATTTCAAGCCTGCGAATCGCCAGGGGATATTCGGTTCTGGCATAGATATATCCCTGATGCGAATTGATGGCTTTGGATGCAATGATCATGCCTTCCAGAACGGCATGGGGATCTGCTTCCAGAATGCTTCGGTCCATGAATGCACCCGGATCGCCTTCATCCGCATTGCACAAAACATATTTGACATCACCCGGACTTTTACTGGCAAAATCCCATTTGACGCCTGTTGGAAAACCGGCTCCGCCCCGGCCCCGCAGTCCGGACAGGCGGACCTGCTCGACAATATCCTCCTTGTCCATTTCCAGAAGGGCTTTTGCTGCCCCCATGTAACCATCCCGGGCTATGTAATGCTCGATCACCTCGGGATTGATAATGCCCTTGTTCCGGAGGGCAAGCGGCATCTGATGGGCGAAAAAGGGGATGTCATGCTGGGAAACGACGGTCTTTTTGGATGCCGGATCTTTATACAGAAGTCTTTCCAGCGGTTTCCCCTGGATCAGTTGGTGGTCAACAAGCTCCGGAATATCTTCGGGTTTGATTTTCTGGTAAAAAATACCGCCTGGCTGGACAACCATGATTGGCCCCATGGCGCAGAATCCATTGCAGCCGGTTTCCACAATCCTGGCTTTCTGTCCAAGCCCTTTGGCCTGGATTTCATTTTCAAGCGCCTCTTTGACAGATTTGCCGCCGGTTGCATGACATCCGGTTCCACCACATATGAGCAGGGTGGTGATTCCGGGCGCTTCCAGAAACACCTGCGTATCTTCCTTGATTTTTAAAAGATCGAGTACAGTTAAATTCGGCATCGATTTCTCCATGATTGGCTACCAGGATCCGTCCAATCCCCTGAGCCCATCCATATAAAGTCTTCCGCATGCAACAAACAGTGAATATCGCGTCAGCAAAACCGGCAGATTATAGTAACGGGCAAGTTCCAGTACTTTCAAATCCGGTTTTTTTCCACGCACAATAACAATTGCCGCAACACCTGAAATTTGTGCGGTTCGAACCACCTGCGCGGTTGTCAGGCCCGTCAGAAGAACAGCGCCCTTGGCGACAGCGGCCAGAACATCTTCCATTAAATCCGCGCCACCGCAGCCAGCAACATTCTGATCAAGATGATCGTGACCGGAAACGACCTCAGCCTTCAAGATTTGTTTGATCTCGGATATCTTCATAGAAAATCCGTCCATCTTTCCAACCCGGGTCCGGGTTGATCCATCATTCTTTGGGTTATATGAAGATATTCTGAATTCATGTGTTTTTCATTTGAATTCATTCAGGTATATTTCTCCAGAATAGAGATGACCTTGTCTGAGCTGATGTCTCCGTGGGTATCATGATTCACCACCATGACCGGCGCCAGGCCGCATGCTCCCAGACAGCGAACCGCCTCGAGCGAAAATCTTCGGTCATCCGTCGTTCCACCGGCTTCAAGGTGATAGGTGTTTTGAATACGGGAAATCACCTCCTTGATGCCCTTGACATAGCATGCGGTTCCCAGGCAGACCTTGACCATGTGTCGGCCTTTGGGTTTCATTGAAAACAGTGAATAAAACGAGGCCACACCATAAACATGACTTTGGGGCAGATTGAGTCCGCTGCTGATATAATCGATCAGCTCAACCGGCAGATAGCCCACAATATTCTGACACTCTCTCAGAACCGTAATGACAGAGCCGGATTTCGACCGGTTCTCCGCAACAACCGCATCGATTCGGCCAACCATATCAGGGGTGATATCGGGGTGTTCAATTTGAAAAGACTGTATCATTCCATACTCCTCAACCGGAATAATTAATCAACGGCGTATTCAAATCGACAAATGAATAACGCAGGAAAAACTGACCGCTTAACATTCCACAATAATCCCTTGATGTCAATGATATCTTCCACTCAGGGCCTGTTTTGGCAAAGAACAAACAGGCATTCAAAAGGATTGTTGCAAGCCCGGTCATTTTTGAGTAGGATATTGACCCTGATTGAATCAGGTTCAATGTGTCAATGCTTATCGGAACACGATTCGGCTGGCCCTTTGCAAGCCCCCGCGCCTTGGCCGACTTGATGAATGCCCATTACTCACCAATCTCACATAGACTGTTTTCCATGAATCCTGTTGTTGCAATTATTGGCCGCCCCAATGTGGGAAAATCGACGTTGTTCAATCGAATTACCCGATCCAGAAATGCCCTGGTTGACAATTTGCCGGGTGTCACCCGGGATCGGCATTATGGTCCTGCGGTCTGGAATGACATTCCTTTCACCCTGGTGGACACTGGGGGATTTATCCCGGATGAAGTCGACATGATGTCGCCGCTGATTCGATCCCAGGTGATGCTGGCCATCCAGGACGCCGATGTCCTGGTCATGATCCTGGATGGGAAAGGCGGAATATCGCCATTCGATGCCGACATGATCGGAATTCTACGATCTGTGGAAAAACCGGTGCTGTATGCGGTCAACAAGATTGATGGATACGACAAAGAAGTCAATCTGTATGATTTTCACAGTCTGGGCATTGAAAGCCTTTTCCCCATCTCCGCCGAACACAATTATGGTGTGCCGGATTTTCTGGATGAACTGGTAAAGTACTTTCCACGATCGTCCGAACCCGACGACATGGCAGATGATCCGGATTCCAGAATCATCCGGATTGCCGTTGTCGGCAGGCCAAATGTGGGGAAAAGCTCGCTGATAAACCGGATTCTGGGTGAAGATCGCCAGATTGTCAGTGATATTCCGGGCACCACACGGGATTCCATTGATACCCGTTTCCGGCGAAAGGATACGGATTATCTGCTCATTGACACGGCAGGCATTCGGAGAAAGGCCCGGGTTTCTGAAAAGCTGGAAAAACTGTCCATCATCAAGTCGCTTCAAAGCCTTGAGCAATGCAATATTGCACTGATTGTTCTGGATGCGTCGGAAGGTATACTGGAACAGGATATTCATATTGCCGGATATGCCGCCGAACGAAAATGCGCCTGCATCTTTTTGCTCAACAAATGGGACAGGGTGGATAAAAAGACCACGACCATCAAAACCATTGTGGATCAACTGCACGAAAAAGCCCGGTTTTTGCAATATGCACCGGCCCTGACCATTTCTGCTCTGACCGGACAACGAATTTCCGGTATATTCCCCATGATTGAAGACCTTTACAGCCAGTTTACCAAACGGATCGGAACCGGTGAAATCAACCGGATGCTTGAAAAAGCCACCCAAAACAAGGAACCATCCCTGTATAACGGCAGACGCCTCAAGTTTTTTTATATGACGCAGGTCACGACCCGGCCACCGTCATTTGTCATTTTTGTCAACTCGCCCGAGGGCGTTCATTTTTCATACAAACGATATCTGATCAACCGGATCAGGCAGGAATTCGGACTGACCCATACACCCATTCATCTGATATTCCGGGAACGTTCGGGACGGAAAGGATGAGGACTTTAGACTGAAGGCTGAAGGAGCCGCAAACAGCCTTTCGGCTGACCAGCCGCCGGACGCTCAGACGGCCTCTCACTACTCACCACTCATATCTCAACACTGAAAGTATGTTCAAATCTCCAACAACACAGACAGCCGCCGCTTCAACTCCCCTGGCTGAACGGATGCGACCGGTGAAGCTGGCTGAATTTATCGGCCAGAGCCATATTGTTGGAGACGGGACGATCCTCCGTCATGCAATTGAATCGGACCAGATTTTCTCTGCCATACTCTGGGGACCGCCCGGTGTCGGCAAGACCACCCTGGCCCGAATCATTGCTGCGGAAACCCGAAGCCGTTTTGTTCATTTTTCGGCCGTTCTGTCCGGTGTCAAAGAAATTCGGGCCGTTATCGAGGACGCCGGCAATCCCGCCCATGCCGGTCATCGGACCATCCTGTTTGTGGATGAGATTCACCGTTTCAACAAATCCCAGCAGGATGCGTTTTTACCGCATGTGGAATCCGGCCTGATCACCCTTATCGGTGCGACAACGGAAAATCCATCCTTTGAGGTCATTCCGGCGCTCCTGTCCCGATGCCAGGTTCTGGTGCTGAACCGGCTGACAGACATTGATCTTTCCCAACTGATTCAGCGGGCCCTGACAACACCTGAAAAAGGCCTGGGACACTTGAATCTGGAAATGCCGGATGATGCGATTCATGCATTGGCCGGTCTGGCGGACGGGGATGCCCGGACCGCATACAATCTGCTGGAAACCATCGGCATGATGGCATCGGATGCCGGCTCAGACGGAAAACCGGTCCGGATCACCATTCAGGATATCGAAACCGCTTTGCAGAAAAAGCTGCTGCTTTATGACAAATCCGGAGAAGAACACTACAATCTGATTTCCGCATTTCATAAAAGCCTTCGGGGAAGTGATCCGGATGCCGCTCTGTACTGGCTGGAGCGCATGCTGTGTGCCGGAGAGGACCCGCTTTATATTGCCAGGCGGATGGTGCGGTTTGCCTCGGAGGATGTTGGAAATGCAGACCCGCAGGCATTGGAAATTGCGATGAATGCCACAGAAGCCTTCCGGTTTCTGGGGTATCCCGAAGGGAATCTGTCGCTGGCTCAGGCCGCTATTTATCTGGCGACCGCGCCCAAAAGCAACAGCATCTACATGGCTTATGGCAGGGTTCAGAAACTGGTGAAGGACTCGGGTTCGGCGCCGGTCCCCTTTCATATTCGAAATGCGCCCACACGGCTGATGAAAGATATGGGATACGGGCGGGATTACCGCTATGCGCATGACTATCCCGATGCATGGACACCACAGGAATATCTACCGGAAAACATGGGACATCACCGGTTTTATTTTCCCAGTGACAGAGGCTATGAAAAAATTGTAAAGGAACGTCTGGAGCGATGGATCGCGCTGAAGAAAACCCGTCGGGAACAGATGAAATCATCCATCAATGATCAGGAACGCACATGATTCGAAAAGCCACATTACAGGATATCAAGGCCATCTACGGCCTGCTGCAATATTACGGAACCAAGGGTGATCTCCTCCCCCGACCTTACAGCGAACTGTATGACCATCTGCGGGACTTTTCCGTTTATGAAGATGCGGTCAGCCATGAGATTGTGGGGTGTTGCGCGCTTCAGTTCTGCTGGAGTGATCTGGCGGAAATCCGGTCTCTGGCAGTATCTCCGGATCATCTGAGGGAAAAAATTGGCAGCCAACTGGCTGAATATGCGTTGGAGGAGGCCCATCAATATCAGATTGCCCAGGTGTTTACCCTGACCTATCGGCCTGATTTTTTCAGTACATTGGGGTTTGAACAGATCGATCGGTCCGCGTTGCCCCTGAAAATCTGGAGCGGGTGTCTGTTTTGTGTCAAATTTCCGGACTGTGATGAAATCGCCATGATGAAACGGCTCACGTATTCGTGATAATGACGAATGGGGTGTTAAGAGTAAACGGCTGAAGACTGAAGACCGAAGGTGCGACACCCGGCCTTCAGGCAGGGCAGCCGTTGGACAGCCCGGCTGTTTCTCACTACTCACTACTGAAATGGCTATCCAGTCCATCGACATTGACACCCGCATGGGTGAATGCTATAGTCCCGCCGAAACTGGGGCATTTCCGGCTTTTTTAGGCAAAGATTCACTACCGGTACACATTTATTCGAACATCAGGTAATCCCGTGGCAAACATTATTTCGTTGAATGAGCGGCTTCAGACAGCCAAGGATCAGCAGGAGAATTTAAACCGGAAACGCAAGGCCGTTGTCGTGCGTCGTGCATTTCTGTGTTCCCGATGCTCGACCCAATGCGAAAAATGCGGCATGGAAATCAATCCGGATGAATTCTATCAGACTGATCCGGAGCATGACCATTCCATTCCGATTCCCTACCGGTTTTGTGAGGGATGCCTGGAAGAATACCGGGATTATATCCGGCGACTTCAGGGAAAAGGGAATACCCGGTATTACTGGCGAAACGATGAATGGCTCGAATCCTGGCGAAGATGGATGGATTACCAGGCATCGATGGATCGATATGTCAAAACAAAAGAATTTGCCGGGCTTCTGGAAGAAATACGTCAAAGCGCGTCTCAAGAATAGGAGGAAGGTATGTTTGGGTTGGGAATGTCTGAACTGGTCGTTATCCTGGTAATCGTGCTCATTATTTTTGGCGCCGGAAAACTTCCGGAAATTGGCGGCGGTATCGGCAAAGCCATTCGGAATTTCAAGGATGCAACGAATGATGACAAAAAAGAGCCGGACAAGATCGAAGAAAATAAAAAAGCGTGAAATCGTGAGGGCGGGAGAGCGAAACGATTTTACATCCTCATGGGCTCACGCCCCAGTCGTTCTGCGCCACATAAAATAAACAGTCCATCGCCCGGTGACAGACAGGCCAGTGTCATATTCAGTCTGACTGCCAGATCAACAGCCAGTGTTGTGGGTCTGGATACCGACACAATGACAGGTATTCTGGCCCGGGCGGCTTTCTGAACCAGGTCAAAGCTGATTCGGGATGACAAAATCAACAGTTTTGCCCCTTTCAGGCTGTGTGATAAAAACAGTTTCCCGATTGCCTTGTCAAGCGCATTGTGTCTGCCCACATCTTCTGCCACCGCCATCAACCTGCAGTCGGCGTCATAAATCAGGGACGCATGAGAAGAACGGGTCGTTTTTCGCAGGGGCTGATGTTCAGAAATTTCTTCCATACACCGCATGATGGCCCCGGCTTCAAAACCGGTTGAATCCGGTATGGGATCAACCCGGGTTTCCAGTTCTTCCAAAAGCTCCTTTCCACAGATGCCGCAACTGGTCTGACTGACAAACCCCCGTCTGTCCATAAAGTCACCGATTTTTTGACGTCTTTCCGGTTTGATCGTCACGGTCACCACATGGGAATTTTCGCCGTCACACCGGGCAATGGATTCAATATCATCCCGGTTGTCCACAAGGCCCTCGGTCAGGCAGAATCCGGCCACATGGCTGAGTTCATCCCCGGGGGTGCGCATGACCACAACATAGGGCTTGCCATCAATTCTGATGGACAACGGTTCCTCCATGATCATATCCCGATGATCGGGTGTACTGACATTTCCATTCCAGTGAATTAGGGGCTGACTGCGTTTCATGTGTTTTTCAGTTTCTCGGCCAGAATGGACAGTCTGCGTCCATTTTGATTGTTGTTGACGGCAGTCTGAAGCGCCTGCCGGGTACCGATCAAAATCACCAGGTTTTTACCGCGGGTGATGGCGGTATAGAGAAGGTTGCGCTGGAGCATGGCAAAATGCTGATTCATGACCGGCACGATAACTGCCGGATATTCCGAACCCTGGGATTTATGAACCGAAATGGCATAGGCCAGCGTCAGATCCTGAAGCTCATCCCGGTCATAGGTCACAATCCGGTCATCATAATCGACCGTCACCTGGATTTTCTGCCTGTCAACATCGGATACCACGCCAATATCGCCGTTGAAAATTTCCTTGGCATAGTTGTTTTTCAGATGCATCACCTTATCTCCGGTCTTATATGCTGTTCCATAAACTTCGATACCAACCGGGTCCGGATTAAGGGTCTTTTGAAGCATCTGATTCAGATGAATCGTTCCCACAATCCCCTTGTGCATGGGCGTGATCACCTGAATCTGCCCAACCGGATCATACCCGAATGTCTGGGGGATCCGGTTTTTGGACATATCCAGAATATGTTTCAGAACAATATCCGGATTGGACTGCTCGATAAAATAAAACTCGGACAGATCACCCGGGTCCTGGCCCCGCTCGACAACCGGCATGGCCCCCTGACGAACCCGATGCGCATTCATCACGATCGGACTTTCTGCTGCCTGGCGGAATATTTCGGTCAGTTCATAGGTCTTGATGACGCCTGAGTCAATCATGTCGGCCAGAACATTTCCTGGCCCGACCGATGGCAACTGGAACCGGTCGCCGACCAGAATCAGGCTGGCTGTGGGCGGAAGCGCGTTTACCAGATGAAGCATCAGAATGACATCCACCATGGATGTCTCATCGATGATCGCCACATCGATTTCCAGCGGATCATCCCTGTTTTTGAGAAAAACATTTTCAACCGGATCATACAGCAGGAGTCGGTGAATGGTCTGAGCCCTGGCGCGGGTCACTTCCGAAAGCCGTCTGGAAGCCCTTCCGGTTGGAGCGGCCAGCGCGATTTTTTTACCCATCCGCCTGAAAACAGCGGATATGGATCGAATCAGGGTGGTTTTTCCCGTACCCGGCCCGCCAGTGATAATGGCGATTTTATGCTGCAAAATATCTTCCAGAACAGACAGTTGTTCCGGCGATGGCTGAATCGCCAGATTCATCCGCACCGCATCCGCAATGTCATCCGGATTCATTGGGGAAAGATGAACCGGAACAGACTGAAGGGCATGAATCCGGCGGGATATCCCGAGTTCCGCATCATGCAGGTGTTTCAGAAACACCACCGGTTCATCACACTGGATGTGACGGTCAAGGATCACATCCCTTTCCTGAACCAGGCTGTCAATTTCGGATTCCGACCGGTCATTTTCGATGGAAAACAAACTGGAGAGGCGGTACAGGAGATCGCTTTTGCAGATGCCGGTATGTCCCTCCTGAGCTGCCTGCTCCAGAATATATAACACACAGGCCCGAATGCGGGCCGGCTGATCCGGCGGAGCTCCCAGATGCTGGGCGATACGGTCTGCGATATAAAACCCGACACCCGGTATATCCAGCGCAGCCTGATAGGGATTTGCGGTCAGGATATCAACACTGTCCATACCATATTGCTTCAAAATCCGGGCGGTATGCGAGGCAGGCACACCGGCTTCTTCCAAAAATTGCATCAACCGGCGGGCCGCATGGTGGGATTTCCAGGATTCGGCAATCCTAAGCGCAATGACCTCGCCGATGCCCCTGACTTCAGTCAGCCGTTCGGAATGGGTTTCGATGATATCCAGGGTGCTTTCACCAAAATGCTTGACAATCCCGGATAGTTTTTTGGCACTGACGCCCGTGATGAAGCCTGATTTCAGATATTCCCGGATGCCATCAACCGTGGATGGCATCCGGGTCTGTGCATGTTCAATTTTCAACTGCTGCCCGTACCTGGCGTGAACATCCCAAAAGCCGGTGATGAACAGATTTTCTCCGGGGGACGGTTCTGGCAAAAATCCCACCACCGTGATCCGAGTGTCGGCATTGGCCACCCGAAACCGTGCAATGGTATAATGGTTGTCCGGGTTGTAAAAGGTAATCTTCTCGATATGGCCTTCGAGAGAGGTTGCCTGTCGTTCAGAATTCACGGGTCAGGGGTCCATTTGATGGGCGATACACCGCATTTGGAAGTCACCGGGCGATGATCCATTCGGCGGCTGCCTTCAGATCGGCTGTTACGGTATCCGGAAACATGCCGGTTTGAGTCAGTTTCTGAAGGGTGCAGGATCCATTTCCCGTTAAAACCAGAAGGGTTTTGCATCCCGCATTTTTTCCGCATTCGATATCTTTGGCACTGTCGCCAATCATCATGGCATCCTGCAGATCAATGTCATATTGGCGGGCAGCCTGATGAATCAGTCCGGGAAGCGGTTTCCGGCATTCGCACCGGTCTTCCGGCAGATGCGGGCAAAAAAAAATATCCGTGATCCTGCCGCCGGTTTCGGTCACGGCATCGCACAGGTTTTGATGCATGGCCATCAGGGTTTCAGGTGTTATCAGTTTACGGCCGACTGCCGACTGATTGGTAATGACAATCAGAACATGACCGGTTTCTGTCAGACGCCGAATCGCATCCAGACTTCCGGGAATGAATTTAAACTCCGACCAGCTTTTGACATATTCGGGAGAGTCCTGATTGATGACACCGTCCCGGTCAATAAATACAACTTTTTTCAGCAGATTTTGTCTCCTGTTTGACTACTCGGCCACGGCGAAGGCTTCGGAAAATCCGGCCTGCCGGAGCCGGGATTCTACTTCTTCCGCCTGTTCCAGAGACGTACACCGGGCTACCCGGACCCGATAAAGGGTTTGGCCGGAATCGGTATGGGCAATGATTTCGACGGGCTGATATGTCCGGATCAGATTCTGTTTCACTTTTTCAGCATTGTCCCGATTGGCAAACGCGCCGATTTGAATGGTGAAATTGCCCGAATAATAATAATCCGGGGAAAGATCGGGAATGGCGGGGGCTGTCGTGCCGACGGCTTCGATTTCCACCCGTGCGGTCCCCCGCTGAACAACTCCCAGTTTTTGTGCCGATGCATAGGATAAATCAATGATTCTGCCGCTGACAAATGGCCCCCTGTCATTGATTCGAATCCGCATTTCCCGGCCGTTTTCCAGATTTTTGACAGTTACAATGGTGCCAAGGGGCAGTGTTTTATGTGCAGCAGATTCTGCATACATATCATAGACCTCACCATTGGATGTTTTTTTACCGTGAAAATCCTGGCCATACCAGGATGCAATGCCGGCCTGGCGAAAACCCCGGGCGTCCGGAAGGGGTTGATACCATTGGCCCATGACCTTGTATGGCTTTGGATATAGATTTTTTGAAGGTGACGAAGGTGGCGCCGAGGATTGAATTGACCGGGTGCATCCGGTGATCAGAAATATCGGTATGCACAGGGCCAGTGCCAATATCCACTTGTATTTTTTAGAAAATATCATCCTGCAATTTTTATCAAAATGACCAAAAGGACAAAAAGGACTCAAATGACATGGGAAACATCCCGAAGGACATCCCCCCTCTCAAGTGTCTATCATTTCTCAATCGCCAGCCGCAGAACATCCGTCATTTTCTCCACAAAATGAAAATCGATATCCTTTTGAATCTTTTTTGGGATTTCTTCCAGATCCTTTTCATTCCATTTGGGCAGAATCAGGGTTTTGATGCCTGCGCGATGCGCCGCCATGACTTTTTCCTTGATACCCCCAACCGGAAGCACCTGGCCTCTCAGGGTGATTTCACCGGTCATGGCCAGATCCCTCTTAATCACTTTTCCGGTTAACAGGGACGCCAGTGCGGTCAGCATGGTGACGCCGGCAGACGGGCCATCCTTTGGAATGGCGCCGGCCGGAATATGGATGTGAATGTCATGTTTTTCAAAATAATCTTCTGCAATTCCCATCGAAGACGCATTGGAGCGGATAAAACTCAATGCCGCCGTAGCCGATTCCTTCATCACATCCCCCAACTGTCCGGTCAGGGTCAACCCCTTGGTGCCTCTCATGGCTGTGGCTTCGATGAACAGAATTTCTCCGCCAGCGGGTGTCCAGGCCAGGCCGGTGGCCACGCCCGGTGTGTGAATACGGGCTTTGGTTTCGGGAATAAAGCGAACAGGTCCCAGATATTTTGGCAGCATATTTTGAATGATGAGAATGGATTCAATTTCAGCTTCGACGATTTTGCTGGCAACCCCTCTGCAAATGGTGGCAATTTCCCGTTCCAGGTTTCTGAGACCGGCCTCGCGGGTATAATCCGTAATGATATGTTTGATGGCGCCCTGGGTAAAATTGATCTGTTCCGGCTTGAGACCATGAGCCTCCCGTTGTCGGGGGATCAGGTAACGGTTGGCTATTTTTATTTTTTCATCCTCGGTATAGCCCAGAAGTTGAAGAACTTCCATCCGGTCCCGTAACGCCGGGGGAATGGTATCCAGAATATTTGCCGTTGTAATAAACATGACATTGGACAGATCGAACGGTACATCCAGATAATGATCCTGAAAATGGGAATTCTGCTCCGGGTCCAGAACTTCCAGCAGGGCAGAAGAGGGATCACCCCTGAAATCGCTGCCGACCTTGTCGATTTCATCCAGCATGAACACCGGATTTTTGGTTCCGGCCCGCCGGATGCCCTGAATGATTCGTCCGGGAAGCGCCCCGACATAGGTCCGTCGATGTCCCCGGATTTCCGCCTCGTCCCGCACCCCGCCCAGCGAAATCCGATGAAATTTCCGGCCCAGCGCCCGCGCAATGGAGTTGCCCAAAGATGTCTTACCGGTTCCCGGAGGGCCGGCAAAACACAGAATGGGTCCTCTGGAGTCGGGTTTGAGTTTTCGTACCGCCAGATATTCAATGATGCGCTTTTTGGCCTTGTCGAGTCCGAAATGGTCGTCATCCAGTATTTTTCTGGCTTTTTTGATATCCAGATTGTCCGGCGTGATTTCATGCCAGGGCAGGGCCGTCAGCCAGTCCAGATAGGTTGAGGCCACGGTATATTCCGCAGATGAGGGATGCATCCGGGACAGGCGGTTCACTTCCCGATCCGCTTCTTTTTTGGCCTCCTCGGGCAGGTTGCTGGCCTCGATTTTTTTGCGATAGTCATCGACTTCCACCGAAGAGTCATCTTTTTCACCCAACTCCTCCCGAATGGCCTTGAGTTGCTGACGCAGGTAGTATTCCCGCTGACTCTTGTCCATATCCCCCTTGACCTGACTTTGAATCTTGTTTCCCAGTTCCACAATTTCCAGTTGATGGGTGGCCAGGCGGATGACTTCTTTCAGACGTTTGGCAATATCGATTTCTTCCAGAATCTTTTGTTTTTCTTCGGTGGTGGTGTTGATGGTGGAGACAACCATGTCGGCAAGTGTTCCGGGATCGGCAATTGATTTGGCCATTGCACCGATTTCCGGGGGCAGGCCGGGTGTCAGTTCGGAAATTCGCATGAATAATTGAACAATATTGGCCATCATGGCCTCGATTTCCGTGCTGGAGACCTCCTTTTCGGGTATTATTTCCATGCGGGCCTGAAGATAGGGCTTGCCTTCCACAAACTCCAGAATACGGAACCGGCTGATGCCCTGAACCAGCAGTTGGGCCCGGTTATCCTGGGTTTTGGCCATTTTGAGAATCAGTGCAGTGGTTCCAATGGAAAACAGGGAGTCCCTGGGGTTGACCGTTTCATCCGTGATTTTTTTGGATACGACCAGTCCCACAAGACGATCCTTGGCCATGGCCTCATCAACCAGTTGAACCGATTCGCCCTGCATGACCACCAGCGGCAAAACCATTTTGGGAAAAAGTGCGGCATCAAAAAGCGGCAGAATTGGAAGTATTTCAATTTTGGTTTCTGGTGTTGTTTCTGAAGATGATTGCTCTTCCGGCATCATTGACCTCCATATGGATTCATTCGGGAAATCGCGTCGCAACAGAACAGGTATTGGTTACCGGCATTCACGGTTTCCGATAATTTATGGTTATTGATCAGAAATGTGGATTTTATGGACTATATTCATCGGCAGCCTGGCCAGACGAATCTGCAAAAAGCCGTTCAGATAGGATGCACTGACAATTTCCTTGTCAATCGGAGATGGCAAAAACAGAATTCGTTCAAATGCGCCATACTGAATTTCTGCCAGGCGGTATGTGGCATTGTCCTGACGCGGCATTTCACACCGTCTGCCATAAATCCGGACAGCCTTATTATTGATCTCCACTTCAATATCTTCCTTGCTGACTCCGGCAATCTCTGCCCGGATGATAATTTCATCCGGGGTTTCATAGATGTCCATTGGTGGCGACCAGGTCCGGTCACAAAGGGAAAATCCCGTATTCAGGGTTCGAAACATCTTTTCGACCGTTTCTTTGAAAGACGAGTTTAGCGTATCAAAATCATTTCCAAATTTTATTTTGATATATTCCATTTTCGACTCCCGCTGTTAAGGCTTTTTAGGGGGATTAAAAAATTCCGACCGTCCTGAATTATGTAACATCCACATCATGCTTTGTAAAGATACGTTTTTTATTTGACATGTTCCATGTATTTTTCTAAGGAGGGGGCAGGGAACAGGGAGACAGATTTATGAAGTCTCCGCCAACCGGCAGACAACATGGAGCAGAAAATGACGTTAACCGATATCTGTACGCTGGAAGAATGGAAAGCATTCGAGACCCGGATCCATGAGCAATTTGGTATCGATGTCAATGTGTTCAATACCGATGGCATTCGCATCACGGATCATAAAGCCTGGGTGAACCGGCTGTGTCCGGCCATCAAGGCCAATCCGAAAGGTCAGGCATTTATCTGCGCAGTGGCGCATATGAATATTGCATCGGAAGCCAGGCAAACCCGAAATCCGGTGATCGAGGAATGTGATGCGGGCCTCATCAAGCTGGTTGTGCCAATTTTTGTGAAAGATGAATTTATTGGCGCAGTTGGTGCATGTGGCCTACTTCTTGAGGATGGGGAAGTGGATGCGTTTCTGATCGAAAAAATTACGGACATGCCAGAGTCCGAAATTGAAGACCTTTCTACTGACATCGAGTCCATTTCACGGGAACAGGCCCATGCCCTGATCGAAGCCGTGGTTGAGGATATTGGAAATCTGTCCCGGCAGATGGTGACCTGCAGATTGGGTTAAATCTTTCTGCGATACAGCCTTAAACTGTTGCTGACAACCGAAATGCTGCTGAATGCCATGGCCAGCGCCGCCAGAATCGGATGCAGTTGTCTGAGCATGGTGGGCAGAAATTCAAACGGATACAGCACGCCCGCTGCGACGGGAATCAGGATGATGTTGTAGAAAAACGCCCAGAACAGATTTTGCCGGATTGTTTTCATGGTCGCCCGGCTCAGCCGGATGGCCCTGGAAATGCCCGTAAGCTGGCCACTTGACAAAATGACATCCGCTGTTTCGATGGCCACATCCGTGCCGGTTCCAATGGCAATTCCCACATCGGCCTGGGCAAGGGCTGGCGCATCGTTAATGCCGTCTCCCACCATTGCGACACACGCGCCGGTTTTCTGAATTGACTGAATGACCTGCGATTTTTCATCGGGCCGGACTTCTGAAATGACCTCATCGATCCCCGCCTGGGCCGCAATGGCGTTTGCCGTCTGCCGATTGTCTCCGGTCAGCATCACGGTTTTGATATGCATGTCATGAATTTGATCAATGGCCTCCGCCGAATCCGGCTTCAGGGTATCCGATACGGCAATGATGCCCTGAACAGCCCCGTTTGTTTCCACAAACATCACGGTTTTTCCCTGAGACTGAAGATCATGGATGGTTTTTTTCTGTTCATCCAAAATGCGGTTGGTTTGGGCGAACCAGTCCGGTTTACCGACACGGACATGACGATTTTCACTCAGGGTGGCTTCAACCCCGGATCCCCCAAATGCCGTGAATCGGATCGGATCAGAAAGGGATAGACCCTGCCGACGGGCTTCCTGGACGATCGCTTTCCCCAATGGATGTTCCGATCCGGTTTCCACAGAAGCCGCTATTTGAAGCACTTGAGTGGAATCAATCCGGTTCTTGCTGTCTGTTGTCAGAATGTCCGTTACCACGGGTTTTCCTAACGTCAGTGTTCCGGTTTTATCCAGCGCCACTGTCGTCAGACGGGATGCCAGTTCAAGGGCCGTGCTGTTTTTGAACAGAATGCCGTTTTCTGCGCCTTTGCCGGTTCCGGCCATGATGGCAGTCGGCGTGGCCAGTCCCAGTGCACAGGGACAGGCAATCACCAGAACCGCAACCATGCGGATCATGGCCATCACCCAGTCATCGGCCAGCAGCCACCAGACCATGAATGTCAACGCAGCCAGACCGATAATGGCCGGGACAAAAATGGCGGCAACCCGATCCGCCAGGGCCTGAACCGGCGCCTTGCTGCCCTGGGCATCCTGAACCAGCCGGATGATCTGGGCCAGTGCCGTATCCCTGCCCACACGGGTGGCCTGAAATGTCAAAAGACCCTGGCCATTGATGGTTCCCCCGACCAGCATGTCTCCGGGCCCCTTGTCCACCGGAATCGGCTCGCCGGTCAGCATGGATTCATCCACCGATGACTGGCCGGACAGAATCACACCATCGGTTGGGATGCGTTCCCCGGGTCTGACCCGAATCTGGTCATCGACCCGGACCCGGGACACCGGCTTTTCGGTCTCCACTCCGGAAATGATGACCGTTGCGGTTTTGGGTCGAAGACCCATCAGTTTTCGAATGGCGCCACCGGTTTTTCCCTTGGTGCGGGACTCCAGCATCTTGCCCAGCTTGATCAGGGTGATAATGACGGCGGATGTTTCAAAATAGACATGATGGCCCGATGATGTCAGGATCAGCGATGCAGAGTAACCATACGCCACCGATGATCCCAGGGCCACCAGCACATCCATGTTGGCGCTGCGGTTGGCCAGGCTTCTGAATCCGCCCACATAATAATCCCATCCGGTATAAAACTGTACCGGAGTGGCCAGAAACCAGAACAGCAGATTCATCCACGGCGCGTGGGACCAGGATGGCAGCAGACCGAAGTCGCGTCCCATGCTGAGCGCAAACAGGGGAATTGTAAAGACCAGACCCACCAGAAATTTTTGTGTCTGATCCTGTATTTCCGTCTGCCTGGCAGTTGACTCCTGATCCGCCATTTCGGATTCATCTTCCACCGGTGCCAGTGCGTTGAATCCGGCCTTTTGAATGGCGGCGATGAGCCCGTCAATATCGATTTGTCCGGAATCATAATCGATGGCGGCGCGCTCCGATGCAAAGTTGACCGATGCGCCCAGAACACCCGGTGTTTTTCGCTTCAATGCGCGTTCGATGTTCATGGCGCAATTGGCGCATGTCATGCCGGTAATGGGCAGCTCGACCCGTTCCGCCCGGATTTGTGAGAATGAGTCGGTCATGGTGGTTCCGTCATGTCTCGGCCGGGTAGCCGATTTCCTGCAAAATTTCGATGATTTTTTCTGAAGTGACCGGTGTGTCGAATTCCACCGTAATCTGTTTTGTGGCCGGATCACCTTCGACCGTGCGGACACCCGCAATTTCGGTCAGTTCGTTTTTTATCGACATCACGCAATGGCCGCAGGAAATATTTGGGATGGTAAATGACTGTTTGTTCATGAGTGACTCCTGTTGAATTTCGAATTCAAGAACAGAATAAGATATGTGACTGAAAAATAAACTGTATCCTTTTATGCAAATGTCAATGTCTAACCGCTGACAGATCCTTTCAGTTTCATCAGATTTTCCCGGGCAAAATCAATTCCGGGGTCCAGGGAGAGGGCCAGCTCAAAATACTGTACCGCTTTTGGCAACAGACCCAGTTCACGATAATTGACCGCAATGTTGGCATAATCAATTGCAGAACCCGGATTCAGATCGATGACCTGCTGAAAGCAACCAATGGCCTTTTCATGGTCTTTCAGTTTGAAATGACAGAAGCCCATCAAATTGAGAATATCGGTCCGTTCGGAATCCAACCGGATGCCTTTTTCAAGAATATCAAGCGCATCCCGGTAACGCCCCATTTCTTTCAGGCTGACCCCCATATAGGAATGGATGCTGGGAATATCCTGCGGATTCGGGTTCAAATCCAGCGCCGAATCAAACCGGGACAGCGCATCGTCAAACTGTTCCAGGGACAGCAGCATTTGCCCCATGAAAAATTGAATGTAATATTTTCCGGGAAGCAGCCGGTCCATTTCTGCCAATCGCTTCAGGGCGTGATGCGCCGGCAGGTTTTGCGTGGCCAGTTTGGCCGCAAACATGCCGACGCTGGTTCCGGCGGCCCGTTCCCGAAAATGGGCGCCCGGCACAATGGTGTAAAATGCCGGAATCTGAAGGCCTGCATGTTGGGTATCGATGGCAATCACATCCATGTGGTTGCATTTGAGTGCCTGAATGCAGTTTTCGACCTCAATCCGCATGTTTTCATGTGAAATATCCGGAAGTTGTGTCAGATCGATCCAGGTTTGCGGTTTCGTGATATAATCCGCATCCTGCAGCCGGGTGAATTTGGGAAGGCCGCTGGCTTCGTAACAGGATCCGGAATTGAAGTCGCCGGCCAGTTGGGCCACCTCGGTCAGGGCGCGGCTTAACGCCTTTTCCGGATTGGGCGTGGTTCCGGCGGTCCAGACAATTTCACTGGAATCCGGGTAGGTGTTTGGATCCCAGGCCAGGATACCGATGGTTGGAATTCCAATATCCAGTGTAAAATCGGATAAATACAGCTTGATGCCGGTTTTCTGGTATTTTTGAAGCATATCCAGAACCAGGGGGTTGGTTGCATGGACGGGATGAATCCCTGGGACAGCCAGTTTGTCCCGGCTGATCCGGGAAGACACATGACGTTCGACAATTTCACAAATACCCTGAATCAGGGCTTCCTCCACGCAGTTGCCGGCGGATGGCCCATTGTATTCATTGATGCTGTAAAACCAGTCAAATGGAACCAGGACATTTTCATTTTGGGTCAGATTGAAGCCCCATGTCCATCTCATGGGCAACTGTTCATAAAATTTGCGGGCCTGATCAATATCATCGGAGGTGTCATGAACCGATTGTGCGATCATTTCAAATGGAATGGCCTGATCCCTGAACTGTCGATGAGACCCTGAAATAAAATTGGAAGGCGTGTTGCAGAAGCTGAAAAAACTGAAACGCTCCGCCAGTTCCATGACTGCAGAGGCTTCGCTCTGTTCCGGCGTGGCGCCCTTGCCCATCTGTTTGCGGTTTCCGGTCGTGGCCAGGGCATCTTTGCCGCAGTAGCTGAAAAACACGGGAATGCCGAGTCTGCCGGAATCGATTCGAACGGTTCGCTCCAGAATATCCAGATTCAGGCTGGAAAGTCTGGTCTTGAGCCGGGAAACGGTTTCTGCCGGAGAAATGATTTTATCCTGATCCAGGGTAAACCCCTTGAATGCATCCTTTAAAACAACGGGCTTTGGCATGATGGTGAAATCCTAAATGAAAATATTTTTGTTAACTTTTTAAGGTTGCTCTCTTCGTTAACATATTGGAATTGATATTTGCTGTGTTTGTAATATTCCAGTTTTCCCCTTGACAAAAATTGTATACCACAATAAGCATTTTGGGCAACAGATCAATGACACTGCGGCATTTTAACTGAATACTGAGAACTTTTTCATTTTTTAACCGTAACACATAAAGGACAAATCTTAATGAATGTGGATCTCAATCAAAAACGGACTGGTTACAGGAACAGACGATTTCCATATACTTCGGTTATCCGTCAAATCGGGTTGCCTGGTGTTTTGGTATTTTTTCTGACGGTCATGGTGGCATCGGCAGGGCTTGCTTTGGAAATGGCGCCCCTGAATCCGAAATTTGTCAAATATATGGAAGATATCAATCAGGGCAGATTCCGGTCAAAGGTAACCGTTGGTGGTCATGGTCTGGGTCTGATTCCCGGCCCGATCGATCTCTCCCATGCAGACCGGACACGGCCACCGGCAGGGCAACTGAGTGGGTCATTGCCATCCAGTTATGATCTCAGAACAACCGGAAAACTGACAGACATCCGGGATCAGGGAAATTGCGGCGGCTGCTGGGCATTTGCCACATACAGCTCTATGGAATCCTTTCTGATGCCATCTGAAAGCCGGGATTTTTCCGAACAGAATCTTCTTGATGGCAATGGTTTTGATCCTGATCCCTGTGACGGCGGCAATGCAGAGATGTCGATTGCCTATCTCACCCGCTGGAGCGGACCGGTAAACGAATCGGATGATCCCTACCAGTTCAGCGCCATTCCAGTTCAAAAACATGTTCAGAAGGCTGTTTATTTTCCTCCTACCCAATATACTTTTAATGAAATCAAGCAGGCCGTCATGAATTATGGGGCTGTCTTTACGGGAATGAGAGCCGCGGAGTTGGACTCTTCACAGTACTACAATCAGGCAACCAGTTCTTACTATTATAGTGGAACCGGGGAGCCTGACCATGCGGTGGCAATCGTCGGATGGGATGATAATTACAGTAAATCCAATTTCATCAAGACGCCTCCCGGCAACGGCGCGTTTATCATTCGAAACAGTTGGGGAACCGGTTTTGGAGACAGCGGATATTTTTATATGTCCTATTATGACACCTATGCCGGATCATTCTGCTGGGCATTCAATAACGCTGAATCGACAAACAACTATCTGGAAATATATGAACATGATACACTCGGATGGGTTGGAAATATAGGGTATTCCGGTTTGGAGTCGGCCTGGGGCGCCAATATTTTTCAGGCATCATCAACGGCCAGCCTGGCTGCGGTCAGTTTTTATGCCGTCGGCAGCAGTACAGGCTATGAACTTCAGATTTATACTGGCGTAACAGCCGGTAATCCAACGAGCGGCGTGTTGGCCGCAATCCAAACCGGAACAATTTCCGAAATCGGGTATCATACAATAATTTTATCGATTCCGCCCCCCATATCTTCCGGTCAATTGTTTTCTGTGGTAATCAAATTCAATACGCCAGGAAATGACTATCCGATACCGGTTGAAACACCAATTTCCGGATATTCATCAAAAGCGGTTTACCATTCGGGAGAGAGTTTTGCCGGTTCGGATGGAAAAAACTGGACAGATGTTTCGTCGGCTCTTTTCAGATCCAATATTTGTATCAAGGCGTTTACCGCAAAAGCGGAAGATATTCAAAAGTTTGGTGAAGAACCGGGAGTTGTTCAGGCTTCTGTGGCTGCGGGTCAGGTTGTGGAACTGGTGATCAATTCCACCAACACATATGGCGATATACCGGTTTATCAATGGCTTCCGTTTCTGGCAGCCTATTCCGGCAACCAGACGCCCCTGTATCTGATTTCTGACAAGGGAGTCGTTTCACTGAACGATGTCGGATCTGATCTCAACAATTATACATTTACATTTGACAGCGACGGTTTGACATCGATTGTCACGTTGGCCATGTCTGATCTGGGACTCGCAGCCGGAGACAGTTTTGTATATGGCTATGCCTATCTGAATCCGTCAGGCGTGATGATCATCGACAATGTGGTTGTGATAACCGTCAAGTGATTGACAGGTGTTTACCGGGTTCCCGGGCTTCTGCCCCGGAACCCGGTAACGGAGAATTCAAACTTCCGGTTTCAGGTGAATCAGAAATTCGGCATTTCCTTTGGGTCCCAGAATAGGGGAGGGGATGATACCCAGAACCACCAGGTTGATGGATTGAAAAAAATGGGAAAGGTCATCAATGATTTCCTGATGCAGTCCGCTGTCCCGTATCACGCCCCCTTTTCCAATCCGGCCTTTTCCAGCCTCAAATTGGGGTTTGATCAGCGCTGTCAGGCTGCTGTCAGGCTTTATCCATTTCATTACAGCCGGAACCACGATCTTCAGGGAAATGAATGAGACGTCGATGACGGCAATATCGACAGGTTCCGGAATCATTTCAAATGGCATATATCGAATGTTGGTCCGCTCAATGACCACAACCCGATCGTCCTGACGCAGCTTCCAGGCCAGTTGGCCATATCCGACATCCACCGCATACACCCTCTTGGCCCCATGTTGAATCAGGCAATCGGTAAATCCGCCTGTCGATGCCCCCACATCCAAACATATTTTTTGATGGGCATCGATGTGAAATGACTGAAATGCATGTTCCAGTTTCAGGCCGCCCCTGCTGACAAACGGCATATTGTCACCGATAATTTCAATGGCCGCGCCTTCGTGTACCGGTGATCCCGGTTTATCCACACGCCGGTTGTCCACCATCACCCGACCGGCCAGGATGATGGCCTGGGCTTTCTGGCGGCTTTCCACCAGTCCTTTTTCGACAATGATGCGGTCCAGGCGACATCGGGATGCAGACCCTGCTGAAGAATATTTCACGATGCCTGCATCAATTTTTGCGCGGCCCGAACAATGGATTCCTTATCGATGCCGTATTGGGACCGAAGCAGTGACTGGGGACCATGCTCCACAAACGTATCCGGAATACCCAGTCGAATCACGCGAACCGGTGAAATGTTCTGATCAGCCAATGTCTCCAGCACCGCGCTTCCAAATCCCCCGGCAAGAACGTTTTCTTCGACCGTGATGATCCGGGGAATCTGTTTTGCCAACGAACCGATCATTTCTGCATCGATGGGTTTTACAAAACGGGCATTGACAACCGTTGACCGGATTCCTTTGGCCAGGAGTGTTTTATGGGCGTTAACCGCCATCCCGACCGTCGAGCCGATGGCAATGATCAGCACATCATCACCGGTTGTCAGGGTTTCGGCTTTTCCAATGGGCAAAGATGAAAAAAACGGGTCGAGTGGAACACCAAGCCCTTTTCCCCTGGGATAACGCACCGCAATCGGTCCGTCATGGGCAATGGCCGTGTTCAGCATGTGACCCAGTTCGTTTTCATCCTTTGGCGCCATGACAACCATGTTGGGAATGCTTCTGAGATAGGACAGATCGAAAAGCCCGTGATGCGTCGAGCCGTCTTCTCCGACAATTCCGCCCCGGTCAATGGCCAGAACAACCGGAAGAGATTCGATGCAGATATCATGGAGAATCTGGTCATAGGCCCTCTGAAGAAATGTTGAATAGATGGCGACAACCGGCTTGTATCCCTCTGCCGCAATGCCAGCGGCAAAGGTGACGCCATGCTGTTCGGCAATACCCACATCAAAAAAACGATCCGGAAACGTTTCTGCAAATTTCGACAGTCCGGTACCTTCCGGCATGGCAGCCGTCACCGCAACAATCTGTCGGTTGGATCGGGCCATCCGGATCATGCAATCCCCAAACACATCTGTATAGGTCTGGATGGAAGACTGTTTGGCCGGACATTCACCGGTTTCAATTTCAAAGCAGCCAACGCCATGAAAAAATACCGGATTTTTTTCGGCCGGTGCGTATCCCTTGCCCTTGATTGTGGAAACATGCAACAGGACCGGTTCGGTCATTGACTTGATATTTTCCAGGATATCAATCAGATGATTGATCTTGTGACCATTAATCGGCCCAAAATATTCAAAATTGAAGGCCTCAAAGAGCATGCCCGGCGTGACAAAGGATTTGAAAGATTCCTCCGAACGTTTGGCAAACTGATACATGTCATCGCCAATACGGGGCAGGGATTTCAAAAATTCGCCAAATTCTTTTCTCAGCAACTGCAGTTTTTTGGCGGAAAATTTCCGGCTTAGAAAAGAGGAGAGGGCGCCGACATTGTGATTGATGGACATGTCATTGTCATTCAGGATGACAATCAAACCCTTGTGGATATCACCGGCCTGGTTCAACCCTTCATAGGCCATTCCGGCAGTCATGGATCCATCCCCGATGACGGCAATCACTTTTCCCGGATCATTTTTCATTCGTTTGCAGCAGGCCATGCCCAGCCCGGCCGAAATTGAGGTGCTGCTGTGGCCTGTGGTAAAGGCGTCATACGGGCTTTCATGAATACGCGTGAATCCGGAAATGCCCTTGTGCTGACGAAGCGTATGAAACCGATCTTTCCTGCCGGTAATGATTTTATGGGCATACGACTGATGCCCGACGTCCCAGATAATTTTGTCCTGCGGCGCATCAAACACATAATGCAACGCAATTGCCAGTTCAACGGCGCCCAGACTCGATGCCAGATGACCGCCGTTTTTTGACACCACATCCACAATAATCCGGCGAATTTCTTCAGCCAGCAAAAACAGTTCGGCAGAGGAAAGCAATTTGAGATCAGAAGGTGAATTCACGGTATCAATCAGGCTCAACGTACGGTTGTCATGAATGTGAGTTGTCTGGAAGTTGTTAATCATTTCAAATTTGCCTTGATCATTCTTGGGAAATCATTTGTTTCGACGGATCGTGTACAGTGCAATGGCTCTGAGTGGATCGAAATTATTATCAAACATATCAATATTTATCAATGCATTATCAATTAATTCTTCAGCCAGGTCTTTAGCTTTTTTTATACCCAGAAGGGCAGGGTAGGTGCCTTTTTTATTCATTTGGTCCGTGCCCGCTGATTTACCCATGATGTCCGGGTCGCCTTCAATATTTAAAATGTCATCCTGAATCTGAAACGCCAGTCCAATACAGCGGGCATATTGCTTCAGACAGGTTACGGCATCAGGGGAACCCCCGCCCAGAAGGGCGCCGGAGATCACCGAGGCTTCAATCATGGCACCGGTCTTCAGAAGATGCAGATCCTCGATCGCCTGAAGCGAAATTGATTTCCCTTCTGACAACAGATCCCGCATCTGACCTTCAATCATTCCCTGGTAACCGGCTGCCCGGGAAATGAGGGACACAAGGGCCAACCGGATATCACAGCCAACAGTCACGGATGATGAATCAGAATCCGACAGTATTTGAAAGGCCAAAGTCAGGAGCGCATCTCCGGCAAGTATTGCTGTGGCCTCATCAAAAGCCGTGTGGCAGGTGGGTCTTCCACGCCTGAGAACATCGTTGTCCAGGGCCGGCAGATCATCATGAATCAGTGAATAGGTGTGAATCATTTCAATGGCACAGGCAGCCGGCAACGCATGGGCCGCCAGACCGCCAAGCGCCTCACATGCCGCCATGCACAAAATGGGACGAAGCCGTTTGCCGCCATTCATCAGGCTATAGGCCATGGCGCGGGTCAGTCTGGAGGCCGATGTGTCAGGTAGATACGTGATCAGCGCAGATTCAACAAGCTGCTGTTTATCAAAAAGGTATTTGGAAAGATCAATCATGGACATCTGTATCAAAAGGGGTTTCGGAAAGGTTTCCGTCCTTGTCCTGAATGAGAAGGGTAATCCGCTTCTCGGTCTCATCCAGTTTTTTGGAGCAGAATTTTGAAAGCTGAATCCCATCCTCAAATTTTTTCATGGCCTGCTCCAGAGGCAAATCCCCGGATTCAAGTTCCTGAACAATCTGTTCAAGTTGTTTAATCGCCTGTTCAAAAGTCTGTTTGGCCATTTGGCGCAATCCTTTCAACCCGACATAACAGTGCGCCTCTGGCCAGACGGATTTCCACCTGTTGACCCGGCTGGACGGATTCGGAATCCCGAATAACCCGTGCATCCGGAACCGTTCGGGTAATGCTGTATCCCCGGGACAGGATGGCAACGGGGCTGGCTGAAATCAGTCGCGTCACTGTTTGTTGGAGCAGATGTTTTTGGAAATTATATTGATTTTTAATTAAATGAATAAGGTTATGATATAATCCATCATGTTCAAGGTTATATTTATGAATATATCTAATTGGATTTAAAAGGTATAATTCATTTAATTTCCAGTTAAGAATTTCTTTTTTGCGGTTTATTTCACGGAGTGATGCGCGATTCAGGCGATCGAGAAGCTCATCGATCCGCAATCGCGAATCCTGAATCCGTTTGACAGGATGAACCATCCGGTTTTTCAAATCATTCAAATATTGCCGGGAAGATTCGACCTGTCGAAACATGCGGGTCTTCAGATTGAATATCTGTTCTGTATGCCGGGCGATCAGTGCATCTTTATCGGGTAAAGCCAGTTCTGCAGCGGCAGATGGCGTGGGGGCGCGCAAGTCCGCCACAAAATCGCAAATGGTAAAATCGGTTTCATGACCAACCGCAGAAATAATTGGAATCCGGGATGCAAACACAGCCCGTGCAACAGCCTCGGAGTTGAATGCCGCCAGGTCTTCGAGTGAACCGCCGCCACGGGCCAGAATCATCACATCGGCATGGGCATATCGGTTGGCCAGTTCAACAGCACGAACAATTTCGGCATCTGCGCCGTCTCCCTGAACCTTTACTGGAATAATCTGAACAGGGACGGAATGAAATCGTCGGTCGGCAATATGCAAAATATCATGAATCACCGAACCGGTGGGCGAGGTGATGACACAAATGGCTTGTGGCAGAAACGGAATCGGCTTTTTGTAAATTGCATCAAACAGACCCTCTGCAGCAAGGCCGGCTTTCAATTTTTCATACGCCAGAAGAAGGGCGCCAATTCCTTTCGGCTCCATGTATTCCAGAATGATCTGATAGGCGCCCCTCGGCGAATAGACGCTGATTCTGCCCATTCCAATAATATGTTGTCCATCTTCCAGATCAAATGTCAGGTTTCTGGCCTGACCCTTGAACATGACACCGGAAATCTGCGCCGTTTCATCCTTCAGGGTGAAGTAATAATGCCCGGATGAAGGTCTGTGAAGGTTGGATATCTCTCCGGATATCCATAGGAAAGGATATTTATCTTCAAGAAGAACTTTAATATTTTCGGTTAACTCTGCAACTGAAAATATATGCCGATGATCTGTTGCCGAAACAGGCTTGTTCATGAATAA
>DFZE01000200.1 GCA_002382065.1 Desulfobacteraceae bacterium UBA4064 | reverse complement strand
TTATAAGGTGCGAAATGTAAGTTACCATATTACATAATGCCTATTGACTTAGCTCATAAAGCCCGTGTACCTTTTTCCCCAACGTATTACGCATTACAAAGTTGTCCTTCGAGATGCCAAATCTGCTGGTCTTTCTGAAATTTGCTATCGTTTTAACCGACGATTCTGGGAAAAAGAACTTTTCGATCGCCTTGTACTTGCTTGCATTTCAACAGAAACCATTACATATAAAGAACTTATCGGTCCCGATGAGGATTATGAGCTAAGTCAATAGGCATTTTCAAAATTCATAGTTACAATCTTTTTGTTATAACTAAGTCGGAATCAACGATAATTATAAGTTATTCCATTGTTATGATTGATATATTTAGAGATCATAGTTACATTTTACCGGGAAAAGAGGATTGAAACAAGCTGGATTATCCAAAAAATTCTAATATGATATTGATGTGTTACTGATTAAGTTTACCAAGTTGCCAACGTCCCCCATCATTGCAAATTGAAAACCGGTGGGAAGAATTCGTGGGTGATTTCTCGTATCATCCAGCCAATGGCTTCTATGTTTTTGGTTCCGGAGACGACAGTCGGACAGCATCGGTCAACTATGGCCAAAAACCCGTCAAACCCCATCTTTCAGACAGACTGCACTTTCATCTGCTGGAACTGGCCCACCGGTTTTTTTTCAACAGTGATGCATCTCTGGCGCCGGTCTATCGGGCACTGAGCCGATGGATCGATGCCAGTGTGTTCGCCAGAACCCTGCTTCATCTCTTTGAAAATGTGGGCAAACAAATCCTGTTGAGGTGCCGCCAATGTGGAGACTGCGCCATTCAGTACGTGGCGTTTCAATGTCCGGAATCCGGCTGCCCCAAACACATCCGTAACGGGGCCTGCGGTGGCAGCCGTAACGGCCGGTGTGAGGTGTATCCGGACCGCTGGTGCATCTGGTATCGGGCGTATCAGCGATGGGCGTCGGTACACAGGACGGATGAAATGATCCGGGGATGTGTTCCGCCGCGGAAATGGGAACTGGATCACAGTTCTTCATGGCTGAATTTTCATCTGGGGCGGGATCATCAGAATGGCTCTGCGGATTTTGCCAGATACTGCTGTGCCCGGTCGGCGTGTTCACATGCGGGTGATGGATTGTGCAGCGGACAGAAACAGGGGGAGCTGTTTACATGAAAAAAATATCGATATCGGCAGGGGATGAACCGAAAATATCATCCCCTGCCTGTTGTTTACCCAACATCACCATCTTGAAGGTTGCGTTGGGGGATTATTGGGCTCATCAGAGCTTTTGAACATTTTTGGCAGCCGGGCCCCTGTCTGTATCTTCCACATCAAAACTGACCCTGTCGCCTTCTGCCAGTGTTTTAAAGCCCTGCATCATGATGGCGGAATGATGAACGAAAATGTCTTTCCCATTTTCCTGTTCGATAAATCCAAAACCCTTCTTGTCATTGAACCATTTTACAATCCCTTTTGTCATGACCCGCATCTCCTTTAATCCGTTTATGATATACAACAAAGGGTGACCAAACCGTTTAGCCCTTATAATATATGACAAAAAAGATCAAGAAATATATGGATTGGCATGATCGGGAATGGAAAAGGCGGGAAGAGTGAACCGTTAGGATTCTTCACTTCCCGGACTCGGTACAATTTTTTCTGTTGTGAACATTTCTTTGCAGATTTTGGCAATGGCCTGAATCGACCAATCGCCTCTACCGGAAAATGTGGGAATATCAAGTTCTTTTAGCCGATCGGCAATCTGCCGATAGCTGAGATCATTGTTTCGAAGCTGAAAAATAAGATCACAGACTTTATTTCGGGTGTTATACAATTGCCGCCCACCTGTCGAATCATCAGAGAGCGTGGCGGTTGATACCTCATTTTCAGATTCATTCCGGATAATTTCTGTAACAGGAGCGGGCTGGTCTGCAATTTGCGGCGGATTGGGCAGCATCTGCTCAAGAGCGTATGCCATGCGCGATTCAACTGCCAGGCGTTTTTCTGCAATCTCGATCAGTTGTTTCTGAGTATTCAGCAGATCATCCATAAAACGGGTTATAAAGGTGATTCTTTCCGGAGTCAAAAACCGCTGAGCATCCTCGGTTTTCCGTTCCTTGCCACCTTTTCGTTCTGTTCCCTTGTAATTGGGATTGTCATAATGTTTGCGGTTTCTGTCAAACGGCTTGTTTTTATTGTTTCTGAGATTGTGCAAAAAATCATCCATCAAATAAACTCCTGTGTATTGATCATTATTAAATAATAATGCCTATTGACTTAGCTCATAATCCTCATCGGGACCGATAAGTTCTTTATATGTAATGGTTTCTGTTGAAATGCAAGCAAGTACAAGGCGATCGAAAAGTTCTTTTTCCCAGAATCGTCGGTTAAAACGATAGCAAATTTCAGAAAGACCAGCAGATTTGGCATCTCGAAGGACAACTTTGTAATGCGTAATACGTTGGGGAAAAAGGTACACGGGCTTTATGAGCTAAGTCAATAGGCATTTAAATAATAATGGGTTATCAAAAAATGGTGTATGGCCTGGCAGATCGTTTTGATCATTCTGACATGTGGATTTTGAATTTGTTTCGAATTTCGATATTCGAATTTTGCCTGAACAGGCATTTTCAGTCAGACGCCAAATATGAAAATGAAATGAACCGGAATCATTCGGTGTCGGTATCGATGCGTTATTGCCCTTTCGATTCCGATACCTGCAACGCGGTCAATTGGCTGAAACCGGACTGAACACGGGCCACTGATTACTGACCACCATTGTCACAGTCGCACCAAATCGGGTTTTTGGAATACCTCAGGCGTGTCATTCCGGGCTTGTGCATATTGTAAAGCGTTCGCGCTATCCAGTTTTAAACGGTTCAGAACTCCGGATTTTGCCAGAGTGATGGGGCTGGGGGCTTGTTTAAAGAAAACAAGATGTTATAAAAACCGGGCATGAGATGGAAGACATTTCCGGATAAAAATTTTGTATCCATTACATTATTCTTTTGACAAAAGTCAACATGAAAGGCTTTGATTACCTTTTTATCCATACAATATGAAAACATTCCTTCAATCCAGACCTCTTGTTTTTGTAAAA
>DFZE01000245.1:5707-34290 GCA_002382065.1 Desulfobacteraceae bacterium UBA4064 | reverse complement strand
TATATAGCGCCTGAACGGAAAACTTTTTTCTGTATCAAAAAAATCGAAATTCGAAGCACGAAATCCGAAACAATGACCAAAAGAAAACTGTTCAAAACAGTGTATTGACGGATATATCCTTTTGGTCATTCCAAAATTTGGATTTTGAATTTGTTTCGATTTTCGGATTTCGGTATTCGAATTTTGCCTGAACAGGGATTTTCGTTCAGACACTAAATATGTGTTTAAGGGCATTGGCGAATTCGTGCATCACCGCCCCCGAATCATCACCGGAGACAATTACAAGGATTTCCGGCAGTCCCTGATGTTTGACAAGTCGGAAATCAATATCAGCCTTTTCAACATTTCCAAAATCAACGTCGAAACCCGCAGCGGCGCTGTCCCCCGCATCAAAAGAATGTCCGAAGTCCTGGGCGCGCCGTATTTCGATTACCTGTCCAATCTGGACGATCTGGTGCTGTTGATGGACGAATCCCACCACTACCGGGCGGATCGGGGCATGCAGGTCATCAATGAATTGCGGCCGGTGCTGGGCCTGGAACTGACCGCAACACCGCTCGTGGAACGACAGAGCGGAAAAGTCGTCAAGTTTAAAAACGTGGTGTATGAATATTCACTGGCAAAAGCCATTCAGGACGGGTTTGTCAAGGAGCCGGCAGTCGCCACGCGAAGGGATTTCATTCCCTCGCAGTATTCGGCGGAGGACGTTGACCGGACCAACTGGAAGACGGCATCCGCCTGCATGAAAATACCAAGGTGGCGCTGGATATTTATTCGCGGGATGCCAAAGCCCGGCCCGTGAAGCCGTTTGTGCTGGTGGTGGCGAAAGACACCCAGCACGCATCTCAACTGAAAGACCTCATCGTTTCCCGCTCATTTTTTGAAGGCTATTACGCCGACAAGGTGATGGAGATTCATTCCAACCAAAAAGGCGGGGAAAAAAAGGAAAACATTGCCCGGCTGCTTTCCCTGGAAAATCCGGGACGAGGCAACTCGCATGGTCAGCGATTTTGTCGCGAACATCATTGAAATCCCCCGGATCATCATTCAACAGAGTGAAACCATCCGATCCGGGTTTCACGATTTTGATCTGGATGTAAAGAACCTGAATTTCCGGCCGGTGTCCGAGGAGATTCTTGTCAAAAAGCTGCGCGAACAGGAAAACGGCATCGATATCGTGCTTGGCAAGGGGCGAATCATTCCGGACAGTCCGGATAACATTATCGTCAATGAACTCATGAATTTTCCGGAAATCGACTATGATGTCGTGGCGGAACTTCTTTTCAGGCTGGCGGGACAGGCCGTCGTCAAATTGAAACCTGTCTCGACGATGAGGGCGTGACCAATATGGTCCAGTATCACAAACAGGATATCGGGCAATATATTTACGCCCAGATGATGGAACATTTTTATTGTGAACCCCCGGAATTCCAGAAGCCGGTGGTCAAGTCCTTCACCCGGATCGCGGAACACAATTATTCCAAATATACCAAAGACAGCATCCATCACTATAGCGAAACCATCACCCCGGCCCATTCGATTCCGGCAAAGGTCTTTTCCGGATTCCTGAAAGCCTGTCACACCCTGTACAAATTCGATTCCAAAACCGAAAAGGATTTTGCCGGTATTCTGGAGCAGGACAATGACGTGCTGAAATGGCTGCGACCTGCCGCCAACCAGTTCCATATTTACTGGAAACACAATTCCAGACAATATCGCCCGGATTTTGTGGCGGAAACCCCGGGCGTCATTTATCTGATCGAAACCAAAAAAGAAGGGGATATGGACACGGCCGAGGTACGGGAAAAGTCATGTGCCGCCCGTGTTTACTGCCAACATGCCACGGAATTTACGACGCGACATGTTGGCAAACCCTGGAAATATATTTTGATACCTCATGACGCGGTCAAGATGAACATGGGATTTGATACGCTACCAAAAGTTTTGGCGATTTTTAAACGTCAATCCGGAGCGAGGATGCACACACGGTGCTCAAAGGACGTTGCTGCTTTCGCTGCATTATTATTGACCGTATTTGGTGGTATTGCCTTCCGGATGTCCTATAGCTTGTCGAGTAGGCCGGTTTCTTTAGAGAAATATAGCTTTCCAGATAAAGATTTTGGGTGATCGGTCGGGGGACCCGTAGAGACGCAATGCATTGCGTCTCTACGTCTCATGCTGTCTTCCCAAAATCATTATCTTAAAAGCTATGGCATCGCCAGATCGATTATCTCGGCTTCCATCCGTGTTTCCGCATGCAATTTGAAGGCGTTCAACGCCGGTATGCGGCACATCGCATCGATGCATCCGACAATCCAGAGTTTCATCCGGGCACGCGACAGGGCCACATTGATGCGGCGTTCATCCTGATATATCCGGGGAATACCGTCACTGCCCGGATGCATGCACAGCGAGAGCATCACGATATCCCGCTCATCCCCCTGAAAACGGTCAACCGTGTCAACAACCTGGTTCCAGAATACCGGGTTGACCCGGCCTTCGAAACGCTTTTCAAGGGTCCGTCTCAGCAATGCGACCTGGGCTCTGTACGGTGCGATGATGCCGACCGTCGGCTTTTCATCCAGGTAACATAATGGCCAGCCCCCATCGATCAGCATCTTGAGCATGTCGGCAATCCAGCGGGATTCCCGGTTTGACTGCTTCATGGCGATATCATCCGCCAAATCCCCAATGTTCACCAACCCGATACAACAGTCCGGCCGCATCAACGGGTGATCGATTGTGACCGGCCAACCCTGCCGGATGGACTCTTCAGCGGTCCGAAGATTGCCACAATAGAATGTCTTCCCGATAAAATCGGACAGGGCGGACGGCATGCGGTGCTGTGTATCGAGCTGGACCAGAATATTTTCCTGACCGCATGTGTTCCCGGCGATTCTTTCAAAAAGGGTGTTTTCCAGTACACCGGTGGTGTCATCCGCAACGATCGGTGGAAGCTGTTTATGGTCCCCAACCAGAATCCATTGCCTTGCCAGCCGCAACACACCCAGAATATTCGGGGTAATGATCTGGGATGCCTCATCCACAATCACGACATCAAACAGCGGGGCGCCATCCGGATTCATCATGGCCGCCAGTCTGTCATATTTTCCGGAAATCCATGCATGGGTCGTTCCAATATACACACAGTGACGGCTGAGAAGTGTTTTCAATTCTGACTGACGGGCAGCCAGGTCTGACAACATTTCTTTTGGCGCAGTCCTGGCAAAATCCCTGTCGCCGCGGTCCAGAATCTGGTCCAGACATTTCCCGCAGTGCATGGCCGAAACGGATTCAACCCGGCCCAGTTTTCTGATTTCAACGTCGGGCGCGATGGATGAACATTTGGTCAGTACCTCATCCGCTGCCCGGTGGGTATATGTGGCAATCGCGACACGCTTGCCTTTTTCTGCCAGCGCCCTGACGATGAGTGATAGGGTGGTGGTCTTGCCGGTTCCGGGCGGACCCTGTATGAGGAGGATATCCTGAAGCCCCAGTGCCAGTTCAACCGCCTGCTGTTGCATTGGCAGCGGTCGCGGCGCAAGGTGGTCCAGGTTGCAGGGTATCCGTTTGTTGGGCCGAAACGGTTTCGGGTCGCCGGCCAGAAATTTTTGAATCGGGATCAGGGTTTTTCCCGAAGATTCGGGGCAGGCCCACAGGGCATATAGGGCCGCAAAATTTCGCGAGAATGCTGAATCCGGTGCATTGGCGTCGAGATAAGCCGGTTCAAACCATAAATTCCGGATATCCTGCGGCAGCGTAACCACCGCATGTGTCTTGTCGATGCTTCTGATATACACTTCGATGCAGTCGCCACGGACAGGTCCTGCCTTGTCTGTCAGAAAACAGGGATCGCTTTCCCGGAACTCGGAGTTGTTTCCGCCGGGAAACTGAAGTTCGAGAAGGCCTTTTGGAAACGGGTTGCCGGAACGAACAACCGGCAGGCATACACCCTGGGCGATGCGACTTTCCCGGCTTGTCTGAAGCAACTGGCCATGCCGGATGCGAATGGCCTGGAATTCTTTCAGAAGTGCATGATTGATGACGCCAAACCCGTCAATCTGTTTTGCTTCCAGGCTGCTTTTTGCAACAAGCTGTTTCAAATGCGGTGAGGGAAAACCGCCGCCATCCAACCCCAGTTTGTGAAGGTTGATGCAGTCTGACGCCTTGCCCTGTCGTACGCAGGCACGGCACTTGTTGACATGGGTGTTGAATGTCAGCAATCCCGTATAGTCGATGCGCACCAGTTCATTGCGCAGGTTCATCATCTCGATAGCGGTTTCTGCCGTGAACGGAAGTAATTTGATCATGGTTGAGGCGGGCAGTGGCGGATTGCCATCTTTCAACTGTTTTGCATGATTTCCGGCATAAATGACACAGGGTTGGTCAAAAGGACCCATGCCTGCCTGTGTGAGCAGAAGATGGTACGCACACACCTGAAACGCGTGTCCGCTTCGGGCTTCCGCCCCCCAGGATGTGCCTGTTTTCAGCTCGATCGCCTGCCAATTCCCATTGGTTCTCTTTACCAGCGCATCGATCTTACCTTTCAGGCCCAGATCCGGATTGATCAGGTAACGTTCGACATACAAATCTTCAAACGATGCCGTATTCAGGGCTTTGTCAACACCCAGCGCCAAGGCATTCAGATACACCCGCACATCATCATAATGTTCGGCTGCGGAAATACCCAGCAGGGTCAATTCCGACAACTGGCGATCCAGTTCCGCATGACAGTGTTCGATCAGGCCTTCCCGTTGGCCGGGATGCCGAAGCATGAAATCGAACACACTGTGAACCAGAGCTCCCCGCAACATGGCCTGGTTTGTTTTTGGGAAGGCGTAGCGGTCTATCAGATAATTGCGCGGGCAGTAATCGAATTGGGTCAGTGCAGTGACATTGACCAGATAACCTGGCTGAGCCACAATCATCGGATATTGCATGCCGGCATCGTTGGGATCATCCGGAAAATGGAACTGTCCGGACCCATGGTGGACATTCAGGAGCGTGATGCGGATGTCCGAAACATTTTCCCGAAGACGGACAGAATCAAGAATGTCCGATGCAGCCCGGGCGCTGTCGGCAAGGTAGGCAGGCACAACAAGACAGGTATGGCGCACCCGGTCATCCATACCGTGAGCCAGGGTCATATGCCATGACCCGTCTTCATCCAGTGTGCATGATTCCAGTGTGGCAGAGACAACCGGATTGAATCCGGAAAGCGGTTGGCATTTCGGATCAGCTTCGGCCGTTTTCAGATCAGACACGAGATTTCCAGATTTATCCGCAGCAGTTTTTTTAGAATTGTCCAGTTCAATCAACACCGGTGCAAAAAACATGTGAGTTCATCTGGATTTATTTATTTCCGAAAGAATTACAGCTTGTAAAGTGTCAGTGGCGGCTGATCCGGCAGCGTTTCTTCTGAAGATTTCAACCGGGTATCATTGGAAATAACGGCGATGCCGAAATTCCTGTCATCCGGATTGAAATACTGTTGGGCCACCCGAATCACATCCGTCCGGGTCAGGGACAGCAACCGGCTTTTGAAGCGGCTGCGCGCATCATCGGTCAGGCATACCATGTCACGCAGAAATGCCTTTCGGGCAGCAGGACCTGGCGGATCGGGTTTATCGATATCCCCACAAACCTGCAAAATTCCTTCATGAATGTCTTCATCCGTATATTGGCCGGACCGGATGAAATCCATGGCCCTGCGGTAAACCGCCAGCGTGGCGGCAATATGGGGGTCCCGGTACGAGGCAAAGCTGAACAGACCGTCTTCCCCGCCATAAAGGGCAAAACCGCCATAAGCCCCGCCTTTTTCCCGGATTTCCCGATGCAGATAAAGAGACCTCAGCATCCTGGCAATCAGGGACAGTGCCGCGGCATCTTCATGATCCATTCTGACCGTTTCAAAGGACTGGGCCACAAACGACACGGCGGTATCCGTGATCCAGCCTTCACGGGGGATATCCCCCTGCCATGGAACATCCGGCGGGTTGAATCCGGAAACACCGTCCCGGAGCAGGCTTTCGGACAGGCTGGCGGGGTAGTCCGTCATTCTTGAAAGGGCCTCTGCCTCTCCGATAAACGCGAACCGGAAATTGTTCCGGCAAAACATCTGGCCCGCGATATCGGTCAGCCGATTGGCGATATCCTGAAGGGATGAATCGGAAAGGGATTCGGTCAGGGCCCGGATCGATTGATACTGATGCACCCCGCCCCAGATTTCTCCCAATGCGCTGGCGGGGGAAAACCGTCTGGCAGACAGGGACATGGCCAGCCGGTGCCCATTATCGACAATGGCGGATTCCATGGCGGCCCGGTATTCAAGAAGCAGATTTTTCAACCGGGTCAGATCATCAAATCGGGTTTCGCAGATCAGCTCCGTCATCAGGTCCTGCATGGGATCCAGATTTCGATTCAGGCATTTGGCATTCAACATGATCATCGGCAGACATATGGCCGATGCGTCAAAGCCGGTTCTGGCCTGTGGCGATACACCCATTCCACCGGTAAACCGGTCGATCATCCGGGAAATTTCCACATAATCATGCCGGGCCGTACCAATCCGTGTCAGACAGTGACAGAAGACCGGCGCCAGGGGCAGGGCATCTTCAGGAAGCATTCCGGCGCCGGCCACCGCTGTCACATACACAATTCCCGCGGTCGGCTGCTCGTAGCACCGGCTGTCCAGTTTTGGAACCCGACCGGTTTCATGAATCCTGACAATATCGGGCGGAATATCCTGCTGTTTGAGCGTGGGCAGGCAGGACACGTTTTCCACGGTTTCCTGGCGCTGTTGGAGATGATTTTCAGCATCGATGATACCCTGAATTTCTTCAGGCGACAGCCGGGCCTGAATTTCAGCCAGGGATGACGATTCCCGCCGGATTTCGCGTTCCGCCAGTTCGGAATCTGGAACCAGTGTCAGGTTGACCCGGTGGGTATTGTCCAGAAAAACCTGTTTGATCAGGTTCTCCAACAGTGATTCGGTGGTTGCCTGCCTGCGAAGGGTTTCGATATCCGCATCGATGTTTAACAGCCGCGCCGGATCACCGCCATGAATCCAGGTTCCGGTCATGCCCAGCAGCAGGCGAAGGCCATGGGGATAGGGTGTATTGACCACTTCTTTCCGATGAAATTCGATCTGGTGCAGGGCGGATTCGATCAGATCCCTGTCGATACCATGTTCTGCCAGGTTTTTCAGCGTATCCAGAATGATGTTCTGAATGGTGTCGGCATCCTCGGCCCGGACATCTTTCAGCCCGCACGAAAAAAATATGTCCCGGTTGTCGGCATCCAGTCCCGATCCATCAGACAGCGAAGATCCCAGTCCCGAGTCGATCAGGGCTTTTTTGAGCGGTGAGGCGGCATTTCCCAACAGGACTTCGTTCAATAGCGCCATGGAAAGAACCCCGAAGGTATCCCGGATATCGGCCAGGAGCCAGGCCAAACAGATCTGATGCTTGGCGGCAATATCTTCCGGGCGATTCAGCGCATAGGCATAGGTTGCGGATCGGGGAGATGCCCATCTGGGTTGGGACGGAACATCCGTATCCGGCCGAATGCGGTCAAACCGGCTCAGCACGGTCTGCGAAATGAATTCCAGGTGGCGCTTGAGCGGCAGATTTCCATAGGTGTAAAACCAGGCATTGCTGGGATGATAATGCCGGGCGTGAAAATCCTTGAGATTCTGCCATGTCAGACCCGGAATTTCCCGGGGTTCCCCGCCGGAATTGAATCGGTAGGTGGTATCCGGATACAGGGCATTCAGCAGGGACCGGGCCATGACCTGAGATGGGCTTGACATGGCCCCTTTCATCTCGTTATAGACGACACCGGTATAAATCAGTTTGGGGATTTCCGGATTGTCCGGATCCGGAACAAGAGACAGCCGGTGACCTTCCTGCATGAAACTCAGTTCATCCAGAACCGGAAAAAATGCGGCATCCAGATATACGCCCATCAGATTGTAATAGTCTTTTTCAATCTGGGTCGCGAACGGATACATGGTCCAGTCCGATGCGGTAAACGCATTCATGAATGTGCTGAGACTTCTTTTCAGCATGGAAAAAAACGGATCCCGCACCGGATATTTTTCAGATCCGCACAGCGCCGTGTGCTCCAGGATATGGGCGACACCGGTTGAATCCCGCGGCACGGTTTTAAACACCACACCAAACGCATTTTCGCGATCCGAACTGGAAAGATGAATATGCCTGGCCCCGGTGGCCTGGTGGTTCAGCTCGATCAGCACACACTGAAGTGAATCGATCCGGGCGATCCGCTGAATGCGATATCCGCAAAGAAGCTGGCCTTCCTGATATTCGGTTAACGTGGAATCGGCGGTCTGTCCGGTCATGAATCTGCTCCGTGATAAATCATTAAGTTGTAACTCTTTGTAAAATCGAATAGTTATTAAGCTTGGCCGGTTTAAAAGGTTCCGGGTTTGCAGATCACTTGCCGAATGCACATGTCTGTAAACAGGCTGGACTGATGGGCCGGTTTCAAAACCAGTGCGGCGTCAAGCCCCCTGGATGTACCGCCTATCGAAATGATGTCGTTTCCACTCAACATGCCGGCATCCGCAGCCATGATGGATATTTCCACAGCCACTTTGGTTCCCTGGCCGAACAACCGAAGCGTATCGGCAATCAGAAGGACCGGATAAATACCGGAATATTTCTTGTGGATGGACCGTTCGACACCCGAAAGGGCGTGTGTGGCAGAGACCACTTTGGCGCCTTTCTGCTCGAGATCCGCCCGAACCGGATCGGGCATGACTTTTTTAAACGATTCCCGGAATCCACAATGATATGTAACGACAATGACCTGAAATCCCTTGAACACCTCCAGTGCCCGGTATCCGGACTTTCCGGAGCTGGAACTGACCACAATTTCCCGAATTCCCAGTTGAACGGCCCGCTCACAGGCAAGGGCCAAAGTCTGTTCCGTATTTGTTTCTCCCGGTTTTTCAAAAACCATCATCAACTCCTGTCTACGTCCAGGCATTGGACGTGTCATCGCCACAGTTATTGCCAGGGCGCGCCATCAGCTTCCCGCCCTGGCAAACTGGCCAGTGTTCACCGTTTACGACTCACTTTCATCAATGATCAGAATCAACCCACCTGGGTTTTAAGCTGTTTGCCAGGGCGAAATCGAACCGCATTGCTTTCCTTGATATCAATTTTTGCACCCGTGGCCGGATTGACGCCCTGTCTGGCCTTGCGATGAACTTTTAAAAATGTGCCAAATCCAATCAGGGAAATTTTGCCTTCCTCTCCCTTCAGCGCATCCACAACGCCATCGGTCATGGCTGCCAGCGCCTTGCCCGCCTGCACCTTGGTGATACCAGCGGCTTCTGCCATTTGTGCAACTAATTCTTCCTTCTTCATTTTTTTCCTTCCTTGCTGTTTGGGGTTGAATTGATAATTGATAACGGCGGTTCACCATCATACGCAAACCGCATCACGTATGCTCATATAGCAATGGATTGACTTTTACATCAAGGAGAATTTAATATTCTGCAGTCTATAGGGTATTTTTTTTTGAAAATACACCCTGAAACCAATTAATCAGCCATTGACGGTATATCTTTTGATGAAAATGTTATACAAATAATTTCTGAACAATTACCCGGATCATCGTGTCGGCCGATACGCAACAGAAATCCAAACAGGCCGAATGATGATCACGGCCAGGAAAATCACATATTCATAACCGGATGGACAGGATACATAATGGATTTTATAAAAGGCAAAACGCCAAAAATTCTCTTGATCGGATTCATTGTTATCGGGCTTACCGGTGGAATCGTTCTTTTTCAGACCCTGAAGCGTCCGGTTCCGTCATTTACCGGACAGCTCCCGGAAAGTTTTACGTTTTTTGACCTGGGAGCCAATTCCCGATTTGACAGTCAGATGCGTGACATCCTGAAAAACCGCCTGGGATCGGATTCAATCGCTTACAGGGGAACCCTTGATCTGATTGGAACGGATTCGGCGTTTTTCCACACCCACTTCAAACGTCTGCATGCATTGCATGTCGCATTGAATTCGCCTCCGGGCGAACGGGTGGAGCATAACATCGTCAAACTGACCTACCGGTACTCATGGCGGCAGGATTCTCCCTTCAAATATGTCGATCTGATATTTTCCAACCATACCGGACTACCGCTTGTTTTCAACATTCTCATGACCCGGGAAGGCTCCGGCATTCTGGATGCACTGATTCAGAAATATGGCCCGCCCATAGACATTGTCGATGACGGTTCATCCGAAAAAATTCAATATTGGGAAAGAGAACAGGATATTCTCATCGTATCGGTCGGGACAGACCGGCTGGGGAATCTGGAGTATCGGGTCAGGATTTATTTTGTCAACAGCCTGTCCATGCTTCTGGAAACCGAAAAAGAAGAAACCAGGCTTCGTGAAGAAAAAATCAGGCGCGCCGCTGACAGGGCTTTTTAATATTGCCGCAGGATCGGAATCGAAAAAAACCTCTCATTGATCCGCATTTTCACACGTTCCGGCATCTTTTTGTGAAAAGCCCGGAATCGACAGATAGCACATGCGTTTCATTTCCTTTCTTCCCCGGGTGACGGTATCCAGAACAACTCCGCTTGTCAGGCTGAGAAACGCCAGAACCATGATTCCCGTCGACAGGATGGCCGTCGGGAAACGGGGCACCAGACCCGTTTCCAGATAGGTCAGAATGACAGGAACCGCCAGGGCAATGGACAGCAGCGACAGGCAGACAAACAGAAACGTGAAGGCGGCCAGGGGACGCTCCTCCTTGAAAAGACCCAGAATGGTCGCGAAAATCCGAAACCCATCCCGATAGGTCCGGAGTTTGCTTTGGGATTCACTGGGTCTGCTTTTATAGGGGGTAATCACCTCACCGGTTGGCATACTCATTTCCAGCGCATGGACAGTCAGTTCGGACTCGGTTTCAAATCCGGTTGACAGGGCCGGAAATGATTTAACAAACCGTCTGGAAAATACCCGGTATCCGGACAGGATGTCGGTGAAGCTTTTTCCGAACAAAAACCCCATGAATCCGGTCAGCAGATCATTTCCAAACCGGTGGCCTTTTCGAAACGCCATATCATCGTGTCTGCTCAAACGGGTACCGACCACCATATCCAGTTTTTCATCCACCAGTTTTTGAATCATCATTGGCGCACTGAAGGCATCGTATGTGTCATCGCCATCCACCAGGACATAGATGTCTGCCTCAATGTCTGCAAACATGCGGCGAACGACATTGCCTTTTCCCGGGCGATGTTCCTGCCTGACAACAGCGCCGGCGGCTTTGGCGATTGCAATCGTCCTATCGGTGGACCGGTTGTCATAAACATATACCACGGCCTGTGGAATGGCGGATAGAAAGCCTGCGACGACCTGGGCAATGGTTTTTTCTTCATTATAACAGGGAACCAGAACCGCTATGGTGTATGGCGCCCGACCAGGGGATTGTGGCATAAAACCGACCTTTGCTTTTATATCGCTTTTCAGATAATGATTTTGGGAAGGCAGCAGGGAGGGGATAGGCCTTTGTTCGGCCATCCCCGACCGATAACGCACTCAAAATCTTTATCTGGAAAGCGATAGCTTTCCAGTCACTGAATTCGATAAACCTTGCAGAATCTCAGAACATCATCCAGATTGTTTTCAATCCGGGGCTTGAACCAGGGGCAGAGGCCGGCCTGAAGTTCAAGCCCGTATGACTCCAGTGCACTGACCGTGGCATCCCGGTCCGAAGACCGGTACAGGACAAATACCGGCCCGGCATGTTTGTCCAGAATATCCGCCATCCACTCGTCGTAGCCATTTCTTTTCTTGGGAAACAAATTAAAATAGCTCTGAATCCGCAAAAACCGGATTTGGGGCGAAAAAAGTGGAATCAGATAGGATATGGGATCGGTTCCGGTCATCAGGATGATGGTTTGTTCCGGCGAATCAATTTGAGGCAGGTCTGCGCCAAAATAATCATCTCCCCATTCAACCCGGCCCCAGGTTGCCGGATCCAGTGTGCAGAGAATGAATCCGAAACAGAGCATGGCGGCGATCCGTCTGGCTTTTTCCGATCGAAACAATCGATACACCGCCAGCCAGATACCCAGGGGAGCCAGCAGCTCCAGAACCAGGGCATACCGGAAAATGGAAAACATTTTCAGCCATACCAGATAGGAAATGACAAAAAAGGCGACGAAAAACCGTTCACAGGACGGTAACACCGCATCCTGCGGCCTTTTTTTCCAGGAGGCCGCAACCGGCGCCAAATGATTAGAAACCCATCGGGTCATCAGAATCAGACATAAGATGTACAGTAGCGGGAGCCTGAAATCCGTAAACGGAACTTCGGCGATGGCCAATGGTTCGATGGCAAAACTCATTACCCGCATCAGGGCTTCACCGATGGTCGTCGGCAAAAAACCGATATCCCGATAATCCCAGATATCGGCCATGGGCGACTTGAAGACATCATTGAAATAGGGGAACAGCGGATTTTTGAAGCGCCGCCACATTTCAGCCAGCCAGAATCCGCTGGTAACCGCCATGCCGGTCAGAACACCAATTCCAAACAGAAAGGACAGGACAAAATTCTGCCGAAAAGACAGCCGAAATGCAAAAAATGCCGCACACAGCCCAATGGCATACATGACGGTTGGCTGTTTGAGACCAAATGCCAGTCCCGCAAGGGTCCCGGCCGCAAGCACCAGAGAAATCTGCAGCGACCGGTTTGGCGTAAAAAACAGCGATGCATGCCGAAGAATCATCCACAGTGATGCCAGAATCAACAGGCTGAGCAGATTGTCACTGAACATGGTACCGAATTCGGAAATATTGGAGGCGCCAATGACGCCGGTCAGGGCGATGCCCAATCCGATGGCACGGGAATGCGTTACATTCTGGTGGGTTAAAAATATTCGGGAGATCGCAAAAAGGATCGGAAAATTGAAGCCCTGGACGACACCCAGCACAAATGCGACCGCTTTCGGGGGCAGCCAGGTTACTGCATAGTAATAGGGAACATAGAACAGAGGGTTGTAAAACGTGGGAATCTGGGATGGGAGTGCATCAAACGAAAGCCGGTCATTCAGAAAGGCATAGGGATTGTAGTAGTGATAGTTCCGCAAATCCCAGTTGGCGTCCTGCCCCATCCAGATGGCCGTCAACCCGGTCAGGGCTGGAACGATCAGCCATATAAAAATTGTCAGAACCAGTGGAGACCGTTCATCTGAAATGGATCGCGTGTTCATTTGGCCTTGGGTCGTGATATTGTATTCAGAATTCAGAATAAAAAGGTACAAGTCATTTTCATACATGGGGGTGAACCATGCCGAATGATTCATGATCGTTTACTGACTTCTTCAATCAACCGTGTTGGCTCAGAAACATCACCATATGCAAGATCATGGACAAGTATCAAATATTACCTTCATTCTTCAAGGGACCACCTTCTGACTTCTGACTCCTGAATTCTGACTATATAGAGATATGACGGTTCTTTGTCAATCAGCGTTCTTGTGACGGCTGTGAAACCGCTTCATCAACGGCATGACCAGACCGGTTATCTCCGAAATTTTAAAAATATGGGCAAAAGCCGCCATGAACAGGATGAACATCAGGCTGATTACCAGGATCAAAACCAGATTCCCCCCCACACCGCTCAATCCAAAAAGGCTGATCGTGATCCGCCTGACCCATTCCAGAAAAAATCCC
This sequence comes from Desulfobacteraceae bacterium UBA4064, assembly GCA_002382065.1. GTDB lineage: Bacteria > Desulfobacterota > Desulfobacteria > Desulfobacterales > Desulfatirhabdiaceae > UBA4064. The sequence goes on along the minus strand of DFZE01000245.1, from coordinate 20,563 downwards.
AGAGGCATGCTCAGTCCGGCCATTTTCAAAAAAAACTGCCAGACATCATTCATTCCCCGGTTCCCACTGCTCCTGCTCCACATGACATACAGAATGCCAACCTGAAGTACAACAGATGCGGACAGTGCCAGACTGACACCAAACACACCCATGAACCGCATTCCGATCATAAACAGGGGGATGCTGAAGATAGCGCATCCGGTGCTGAACAATGTGGGGGTCAGGGTGTTTTGAAGCGCATAATAGCCTCTGACCACAACGGTCTGAATTGAAAATGCAAATGCACCGATCAGCATGAACAGCAGAATCCGGGATGTCAGTGCCGCGGCCGCCGCATCAAATTTTCCCCGTTGAAAAAGCAGAAAGATCGTTTCATGGCGAAGCGCCATCAGCAGAACCGAAACCGGAATGATCAAAAGCAGATAGCGGATGGTTCCGTTCAAAAGCCGGTTCATGTCATCCAGTTGGCCCCGGGCGGCCAGACGCGCCATATAGGGAAACGAGGCTGTTCCGACCGCCTGTCCGAACACACCCACCAGCATATACACCACACGCAGGCTGTAGTTCAGGCTGGCAATGCTGCCTGCCGGAAGCCAGGATCCGAAAAATTTCAGAAAAATTTCGGTGGAAAACGACATGCCCATACCCAAAATCAGGGGAAGCGTGGCCCGGACATACTGTTTGAGGGCCGGATGCCGGAATTCCGATTTCAGTCGATATACCATTCCGGCAGATCGGGCGCCTTTGATCTGAAGCAGGAAGTTTCCGACAAATGCACCGGCCAGAACACCCCATGAAAATCCCTCCATGCCAACCCACGGACCCAGAAATATACCGCCCAGAATGATGCCGATATTGTATATCAGCGGGGCAAGCGCGGGAAAAAAAAAGCGTTCTTTGGCAAACTGAACCGCCGTCAGAAGTCCCCCGCAAAAAAAGAAAAACTGGGCCGGTATCATGATTCGCGTCATGCGAATGGCCGCGGTCCGGATCGCATCGTCTGTGATTCCAGGCGCCAGAAAGGATATCAGATCCGGGGCCAGAATCCAGGACAGACAACAGGTCATCAACACCAGCGCGCCAAAGCAATTCAGAATGATCGAAAAAATATCCCACCCGGTTTTTTCATCCTGACGGGTCAGGCAGGCCGAAAACAATGGAATGAATGTGATGGAAAGAAAGCCGCTTCCGGCGGCGTGGTTGAGAATTTCCGGAATGATGAACGCAATCTGATAGGCATCCACTTCCGGGCCGACCCCGCCAATCCAGGCAATGACCATTTCCCGGAGCAGGCCCAGCACCCGGCTTAAAAACACCGATATCATCAGAATCAGTGATGCGATGCCCACTTTTTTATAAAGAGACGGGGTCATGGATGCCGGACGATCCGATTTTTAAAAGGACGTGACGCGGTTGCGCCAAACCGGGAAAACAATGCCAGCCGGTCCTGAAGAAATTGTAAAAAGGCCGCGTCATCCGGTTTTTGAAATGCGATATCAATCCCGACAATACCCAAGGGCAGGGGCCAGTCAACCTGGCCGGCCAACCGGCAGGCATCTTTTTCCGTGGTCACCAGCATGTCCGCATCAACGTCTGCCGCCTGGCCCAGGATATGGTCGATATCCCGGGGTGAATAGTGATGATGGTCGGAATATGCCAAAAAACCGGCCAGCGAATACCCCATATTCTGAACGGACTCCCGAAAATCCGCATTCCGGGCAATCCCGGAAAACGCAAACAGGCGGCTGCCTGACAGGGTGATATCTGAAACAGGCGGAGTCGAAAACAGGTCCGACGGATGTGTTCGGCATGATGCCGGCCAGATCCCCCGGATACAGGCACGGTGGCCGGATCTGAAAATGGGTGTTTCATATGGAACAAACTGACGCATTTGCGCGATTCCGGAAGGTTGAACCGGATGGGATGCCCCATCCATTTTATATCGGGTCAGAAGAATTGCATCCGCTGCCCGCAGGGCCGGAACCGGTTCCCGCAACGGGCCTGCAGGAACAACCCGGCCATTTCCAAAGGGCTGTTCATGATCCAGAAGAACCAGATTGATATCCCGAAACAGCCTGTGATGCTGGAACGCATCATCCAGGACCAGAACATTGACAGAAAATTCCAGAATCGCCTTCATGCCGGATTTGTACCGGTCTTTTCCCACCAGAATCGGAACCCCCTTCAACTGATGGGCCATCATCAACGGCTCGTCTCCGGCCATATCCGCCGCAAGGCGGATGGTAACGCCATCGCTGACCACGCCACCCGATTTTTCGGCGCCCCCCCGATATCCCCGGCTGAGAACCGCCGGCCGCAGTCCCTGGTGCTGAAGGAAACGGGCGATATAAACGGTCATGGGCGATTTGCCGGTTCCGCCCAAGGTGATGTTGCCCACGGATATCACGGGACAGGGCAGTTTTTGAACACGCGGGTGTTGCACGTCAAACCGCTTTCGCCGGTGTTGGACGACCAGCCCGTATCCGATGGAGACAATGGAGAGGGCACGGCGCAAAATCGGCCATTGTCCGGCATCGTTTCCGGACATGATGGATTCAATCCGGCTGAATATCGGCAGGTTCATCTGGCGCATGGCATGTTACAGGTATTCCCGAATCCGTCCAATGGTTTTATCAATCGCCCCCTGATGGGTTTTCATGACATCCCGGGCGCAACGGCCCATAATCCCGGCTTTTTGTGGATTGTTCAGCAGGGATACAATCGCTTCGGTGAGATCCGACTCATTGATAATTTGCATGGCGCCCCGGGACTGCAACAGAATTCCGGCAATTTCCTCAAAATCCTGCATATGGGGTCCAAACAGAATTGGTATGGCAAAAAATGCCGGTTCCAGGGGATTGTGGCCGCCAAAATTCATCAGACTGCCGCCGACGACCGCGACATCCGCCAGCGCATACAGGCTTCTCAACAGTCCGATCCGATCCACAACAATCACATCCGGTGGATCGATTGCAGATGCCATCATTTCTGAAATCATCCGGACGGTCAGTCCGGCTTCGTCGGCCAGCAGGGATATGTCTCTTGACCGGTTGGGGTCCCGGGGGGCCAGAATGAGGCGAAGCTCCGGGAAGCTGAGGCGCAGGGTGTTGAACGCAGACAGCAGAATAATTTCTTCGCCATCATGGGTGCTGCCGCCAATCAGGATTTTTTTCTCCGATCCGGGCAGCAGAATTCGAACCAGCTTTTCAACGGATGCATCCGCCCTTGGCGCCAGTTGATCAAACTTGAAATTTCCGGCCACCATCAATCGGCCGGCATCCACACCCAACTGAAGAAACCGGTTCAAATCCCGATCTGTCTGAACGGTAATCCAGGTGAATGCATTGAAAAGCGGACGGAACAGAAACCCGAAACGGTTATACCCGGTAAAGGATTTTTGGGACAGGCGGGCATTGACCCAGAACACCGGTATGCTGCGGTGGTGCATCTCATGCAGAAAACCGGGCCAGATATCTGTCTCCACAATCACCACAACACAGGGGTTGACATGGGAAACAATCCGTTCAAGGGGCCACTTCAAATCATAGGGAAAATAAAAAATGGCATCCAGAATACCGCCCAGATGGTGTTCTGCCATTTGAAAGCCGGTCAGCGTGGAGGCTGAAAATACAACCGGCCGGTCGGCTATCTCTTTTTTCATGGTGACGGCCAATGGAACAGCAGACAGGGTTTCTCCGACGGACAGGGCATGAATCCAGACAGGTCTTCTGTGCTCTGACGGATATCGGGAAAATTTCTCAAGATCAGGCTGCCTGAAACCGGACCGGTACAGGATTGTCTTTCGCCATTTATCGGAATACAGAACCGCCCCCAGAATCAATGGACTTCCCAAAATTACCGACAGGGTGGACAGCAGGTGATAACTCCATATGCAGATGGACCGGAAAAAAGACATGGAAACCCTACTCCGCATTGATCAGGGCAATCAGACCCACACACAGAAAAATCAGATTGGCCAGCCAGACCGCAATGACTGACGGCAGCATTTCGCCATATCCCAGGGATGTACAAAAACTGTTGAACACCCAGTATGAAAACGCCATGCCAATTCCATAGGCAATTCCCACCGGCATGCCTTCTTTCAGGTTCCCCCGAAGGGATATGCCCAGACCGACAATGGACATGATCACACACACAAACGGAAATGCAATCTTGGCCTGAAGATCGACCCGATATGTCCTGGCGGAGTATCCCTCACCCTCAATTTTTTTAATATACTCAAGCAGTTCCCGAAATCCCATTTCCGATGCATCCTTGGCGACAGTTTTGAGATCGTCGGCATTCAAATCAACGATAACGGCCAGTTCGTCATGATGGTTGATCCGATAGACGTCGTTATCCGTATCAAGTGTCTGCTCCAGAATTTTGAATAACCGAAGCTGACCGTTTTCAAACCGGCCTTCTTCGGCATCCAGTCTCCGAACCAGGTTGAACTGGTCATCAAAATAATTCAGGGTGATAAAAAACAGCTTTGCCTCGGATGGATTGAAATGCCGGATGTGAATGATGGCCCGTTTTTCCCGAATCCAGATGTTCTGCTCCCGGGTGAGAACGGCATGTTCTTTGCGGACTTCCTGTATCCAGATGGCGTTGGCGCGCGCCAGGGTTGCCGGGACCACAATTTCCTGAAGAAAAAACAGCAGAATGGTAAAAATCAGTCCAATTGACAGCACCGGTCTCAACAGGGAATACACACTGATGCCGCTGCTTTTCAACGCAATGATTTCATTGTGTTTTATCATGATGCCAAAGCAGATGAGAATGGCCAGCAGAACACCAACCGGAAGGATCTGGGAGACAATAAACGGGACTTTATGGATGAAATACGTGACGGCGCGTGAAAACGGAACGCCGACTTCCATGAAATTGTCAATTCTTTCAAAAAAATCGACAACCAGATAGACCCCGACCACCAGGGCCAGAACCAGGCTGAAATACTTCAGAATTTCCCGCGTCAGATATCGGTCCAGTAGGGTCATCATGCCCGGATTGCCCTGATTAACGGCCTCTGTTGAAAATTCGTTTCAACAGGCCAATTTTTAATATGATTTCGAAAAATGGTCGTTCATTGACGGTAACGATCAGAATCCATATCCCCGTTCCCGCCATGACGATGTTGGGCAGCCACATGCCGACAACGGGCGGATAGGCGCCGGTTTCTCCAAATACCCAACCAACGGAAAGAAGGATGTAGTAAATCAGAAAAAAAATCAGTCCAAGGCCGATTCCAAAGGAACTTTTGGATGACTTTGACTGAATTCCGAGCGGCATGGCCAGAACACCCAGCGCAAAACAGGCAAATGGCAGGGAAAATTTTTTATGATACTCGATCAGGGCCTGGAAATACTGACTGTCTTTTACCCGGTCTTCATCCAGATAGGCGCGAAGCTCTCCCAGTGACATTTCTCCCTCATCCTTGGGACCGTGAGATTCGGCGACGGCGCGCTGACGGGTATCCAGCCGGATATCATAGGTGGAAAACCGGACGGTGTTCACCGACCGGCTGTTGATATCCACCTGATTGATGACGCCGCTGTAGAGTCGCAGCATGATCGTTTGCCGCTCCGGGTCAATGATCAGATTTCCCTTAGGGGCCACAACCGTGCTGATGATGTTGGCATTTCTCTGATCCTCGATAAACACATCCGTCATTGTCCGGGTTCTGGTATCCATATGCGTCACATACAGCATGACGCCCTTGAACGCATCACTGAATGTCCTTTCCCGGATGGCAACGTCCAGATGCCGTTCGGCCGTCTCGATGACCAGTTGTTTAAAGGCCATTCGACCCCACGGGAGCCCGTATATGGCCATGAATCCGGTCATAAGGCATCCAATCAGACAGAACGTCATGACCGGCGGCAGCAGTTGATACAGGTTGATGCCGCCGGCTTTCAGGGCTGTAATTTCGTTATCCCCGGACAATCGCAGAAAGGTCAGAAGAATGGACAGCATCACCGACATCGGAATGACAAATCCCAGAAAAAAAGGCAGGTTGTACAGCATCATCAGAACAACCCGGTACAATCCTATATTATAGTTGACCACCATATTGGTGATTTCCAGAATCTGGGTCATCAGAAACACAAAGGAAAAAAAAACCATATTGATAAAAAAAGGCGGCAGCAGCTCTTTCAGCAGATAGCGATAAATGATCGTGTTAATTTTCATGACAGATGCTCATACCTTCCGGCTCTCCGGAACAGCAGGAACGGCAAAAAGGCTGAAGACTGAAGGTAACTGCCCCTGAATCCTGCCCCCTATACCCTGAACCCTGCATCCCATACGCATTCAGATAATCTCCAGAACCTTTTCGGTATTGATTCCGTAACGCTTCATCCGGTTATAGACCGTCACCCGGGAGACACCCAGAACCGCTGCAGCCCGTGACTGGTTATTGGCGGTTTTTTTCAGTGCCTCGATCAGTTCCTGTTTTTCAATTTCCCGCATGTTAAAGGATTGGCGTTTCGATTCCGGCAAGACCGGCTGCCGCGACTGGTTAACCGCCAGGGGGAGATGGGCAGGCAGAATCAGTGAATCGTGACAGGCCACAAATGCATATTCAAACGCACTTTTCAATTCCCGGACATTTCCCGGCCAGTCATGGCGCATCAGAATATCCATGGCCTGCCGGCTGATGCCCTTGACCGGCTTGTCACTTTTCAAACGGATTTTTCGGAAAAATGTCTCGGCCAAAAGGGGGATATCATCCAGCCTGTCCCGCAGAGGCGGCAGATGTATGGGAATGACATTGATCCGGAAGAAAAAATCTTTGCGAAATTTGCCTGTCTCCACCAGACGGGGCAGATCCCAGTTGGTCGCCGAAATGATACGGACATCCACGGGTATGGGGGTACTTGCCCCCACCCGTTCGATCATTTTTTCCTCCAGAACACGCAGCAGTTTGACCTGTGTACCGATGGGAAGATCTCCGATTTCATCCATGAACAGATCGCCACCCGAAGCTTTTTCAAATCGGCCCAACCGGTCCCGAACCGCGCCCGTGTACGCCCCCCGTACATGGCCGAACAACTCGCTTTCCAGAAGCGAGTCGGTCAGACTGGCACAGTTGATTTTGACAAACGGACCATTGCGGCGTTCCCCGATTTCATGGATGGCCTGGGCGACCAGTTCCTTTCCCGAGCCGCTTTCACCATATATAATGACCGGTGCATCCGATGCCGCGGCATTTTTGATCAGATCGAATACCTGAAGCATGGGCTGGCTGGCCCCGATGATGCCATAAAACCCGTCCCGTGAGCGGAGCTCTTCCCGAAACGCCTCGATCTGAATGTCTTTTTCAATCAGATCCGAGATATCGGTCAGGGTTCCGACCGCACCGATGACATTCCGGGCGCTGTCTCTCAGAATGGACGCATTTTGAATCACATGTATGATACGGCCATTTCTGGCCCGTATGGTGGATTTTCGGGTGTTGACTTCACCATAGCGGAACAGGTCGCACCAGTGATCATCGGCTGGTTTCAGGGCCTGCGAACAGGCGCCACATTCCAGAATACCACAGGCCTTTCCCAGAAGTTCATCCTGGCTGTAGCCTGTCATATTTTCAAAGGCCCGGTTGACCGATACAATGGCTCCCCGGGTGTTTACGATCATGATGCCGTCCCGGATGGTATTGACCACCGTTTTCCAGTACCGGTCCAACTCCTGCTCTGACATAACTGTAAAACATTCCTGTTAAGGTTTAGCATATGTAAAGGGTTATAATTTTAACAGCTTGACAAATGGAGGGCAAGCAGTTTATCCCCCCTGCATCCAATTTCAATACCATCTATTTGAATATATTGTGAAAATCATTTTTTTATCGTATTGATCCCCTGTTGGTCTGTATTTTGCTTTAAAGCTTGACGATAACAGAATAACAGGAGGGGATTCAGATTGAAGGGAAATGTTGACTATATGCTGGATGTGCGTGGCCTGATCTCCCCCTTTTCGTTATTGAAGGCGTCCCTGATATTTCAACGAATGAAACCATCCCAGGTACTGGAGATTCAGGGCTGTGATTCGGATATGCGACGGGACCTGCTTCGGTTGCTGCCGGATGCGGTCTGCGAAATTTTTGATACGAATCATCGGTCAACCGATATGGAAGGCGTCATGGTTCGGCTGAAAAAGATGGATAAGACTGAAGGCTGAAGACTGAAGGCTGAAGGGGCCGCGTATTGCATTCCGGCGGAGCAGCCGCCGGACGGTCAGGCGGCTTCTCAATACGGACTTTCAATGTCATGATGTACCAGGTCATTCAAGAGAAAAAACAAAAAGGAAATCGAAATGACTGTTCAACCAATTGCAATTACAGGTAAAAAAACAACCAGGCTGATGGATTTGGTAAAAACCCTGCTGCCGGAAGGCGGAAATCTGGATTTGTGTCTGACCTGCGGGGCCTGTTCTTCCGGATGTCCGGCCACCGGGCTGGAAGGAATGGATCCCCGAAAATTTCTGCGTCTGGCCGCACTGGGTCTGGATGAGGAACTGACCACCACGCCCTGGGTATGGATGTGTTCCATGTGCCAGCGGTGCATCTATGTCTGCCCCATGAAGATCAATATTCCGCAACTGGTGTATTATGCCCGTCAGCAGTGGCCCAGGGAATCGCGACCCAAGGGCATTCTGGGGTCCTGCGACATGGCGCTGAAACATGATACATGCAGCGCCATGGGGGCTTCGGAAGACGATTTCGAATTTGTGGTGGGAGATGTGCTGGAGGAATACCGCGAATCCCAGCCCGAATTTGCGGACATGGAAGCATCTCTGAACCGGGAACGCGCTTTCTTCTATCTGAACCAGAACTCCCGCGAGCCGGTTACCGAGCCGGATGAAATGGTGCCCCTGTGGAAAATTCTGCACCGCGTCGGCGCAGACTGGACCTATGGCACAAAGGGATGGGCCGCTGAAAATTACTGTATGTTTCTGGCCGATGACCCGGCATGGGAGCATATCATCCGCACCAAGGTCAAGGCGGTTGAGGATCTGGGTTGCCGGATCTGGCTCAATACCGAGTGAGGGCACGAACTCTTCGCAGTCCGGTACGGGCTGCAAAAATTCGGCATCACCCCGAAATTTGAAATCAAGAGCATCATTCAGTACTACGCCCAGTGGATTCGGGAAGGCAAACTGAAAGTCAGCCAGGCATGGAACGCAGACCGGAAAATCAAATTCACGGTTCAGGACCCCTGTCAGCTTGTGCGCAAAAGCTTTGGAGACCCGGTTGCCGAAGACCTCCGGTTCGTGGTCCGCTCTGTCGTGGGTGAAGACAACTTTATCGACATGCAGCCCAACCGGTCCAACAACTATTGCTGTGGCGGCGGCGGCGGTTATCTTCAATCCGGTTATACCGAGGCCCGCCACCAGTATGGACAACTGAAACTGAATCAGATCCAGGCCACCGGAGCCGGTTACTGCATCGCTCCCTGTCACAACTGTCATGCCCAGATTCATGATTTGAGCGACCATTTTGACGGCGGGTATCATACGGTCCACCTGTGGACCCTGATCTGTCTGTCCATGGGTATTCTGGGACCCAAAGAACGGGAATATCTGGGTGACGATCTGAAGGATGTGGATGTGTTTCATCCGGAAACAGACGAATAAATGATGAATAATGATGTCCGATGGGATTCATCATTCATCGTTCATTAATCTCAAACGGGCCCAACCGGGCTCTAACAGGCTCAAACGGGAAGGAAATTCATGACGATTCAAAAACGGTTACAAAACAGGGAATTTGTCGTTCTGGCTGAAATAAATACCCCGAAAGGCGTCGATATCAGCCGGTTCATGACAGATGCCAGACACATCAAGGGCCGGGTTGACGGCGTTGTTGTGCCGGACATGGACAATGGTGTCATGCGGATGAGTGCGATGGCCGGCGGTGTTCTGATTCAGCAGCAGGGAATCGAGGCCCTGATCAATGTCTATGGTCGGGACCGGAACCGGATGGCCCTTCAGGGAGATTTGCTGGCCGCTCATGTTCTGGGAATTCAGAACCTGATTGTTGTCCATGGAGAGGACATGGCTAACAGCGATCAGCGGGATGCCCTGCCGGTGAATGATCTGGATGAACTGGGGCTTTTGTCCGCCATAAAATCCCTTGGAAGCGGAAAGGACATGGCAGGATTTGATCTGGATGGCAATCCGGAGTTTTTCGTTGGATGCCATATCGCCCCGTTTGCAAACGATGAGGGACTTGAAAACGAGCTGGAACTGGCCCGGGGAAAGATTGCCGCAGGCGCCCGATTTGTGATTGCACCGCCGGTGTTTGATATCAACCGGTTTGAGACATTCATGCAGAAGGCCGGCAATTTGAATGTGCCCGTCATTCCAACCGTATTTTTGATCAAGTCGGTTGCCGTGGCCCGGTATATTTCGACAAACGAACCCGGGTCCCATATTTCCGAGGAAACGATTCGGCGCATTCGAAAAGCATCCGACCGGGAAATGGAAGGGGTTCGAATCGCCGGCGAAACGGTTGCGGCCCTCAAAAAACTGGCCCAGGGCGTTTTGATTCAGACCATGGGATGGGAGCACCGCCTGTCAGCCATTCTGGATGTGGCAGGCATCTGAATCCGAATTTCAAATTTCAAATTTGAAATACCAATATATGGAAGCGAAACTATAGACCATGAAAACAACAGACCGATTTCAATCTGAAGATCGGGTTCTGGTGATCGGCGGCGGCATCGGCGGCATAAAAACCGCGCTGGATCTGGCCGAGGCGCAGAAACAGGTCATACTTGTCGATAAAGCCAATGCCATTGGTGGATTGATGACACTTCTGGACCGGACCTTTCCGACCAACAACTGTGATCTCTGCACCGTTTCACCAACCCTGTCCGAAACGAGCCGGAGTCAGTACATCGACCTGATGCCCCTGACGCGGCTGATTCAACTGACCGGTGAGGCCGGCAATTTTACGGCAACACTGGCCACAGCCCCCCGATATATCGACCTGAACCGGTGCACCGCCTGCGGGGAATGCCACAGACAGTTTCCGGAATGTGTCAATTTCAATCCGGGCCTGGATCATCGGGCCCCGACCTGTATGCGCTATCCCCAGGCAACCCCCCAGGCATATTCCATTGCTATCGATCAATGCCGGGATATCGGGGCACTGTCCGCCTGCTGTCCGGCAGACGCGATTCTGCCCCGGGACTCTGAAAACCGGTTTGACATACATGCCGCATCGGTTGTCCTGGCCCCGGGCGCATCCATTTTTGATCCAAAAAATCTGGACTGTTTCAGTTATGGAACCGAGCCGGATGTACTGACCAGCCTGGAATACGAGCGCATGATGTCTGCTTCCGGGCCGACACAGGGCAAACTGGTCTGTCCGTCAGACGGTCGGACACCTGAAAAAATTGCCTGGATTCAGTGTGTCGGGTCCCGCGGAATGCAGAAAGGGGCTGCATCCTACTGCTCCAGTGTCTGCTGCATGTTTGCGATCAAGGAAGCCATTGTCACCAAGGAACGCTTCAAGGACAGCATGGAAACCACCGTGTTTTACATGGACATGCGCACATTCGGCAAGGATTACGAAGGCTATTACGAAAGAAGCCGGAAAGATTATGGGGTCCAGTTTGTCAGAAGTCGGCCCCACAGCGTGTTTCGAAAACCCGGTGATACCCAGTTGACCATAACCTATGCATCTGTCGAAGACAGTACCCTGAATCAGGAACATTTTGATCTGGTTGTACTGGCCACCGGATTTCAGATCAGTGAAGATGTCCGGGAACTGGCCAAACAGATCGGTGTGGACCTCAATTGCCATGGATTTGCGCAGACACCCGCTTTTCATTCAAGTGAAACATCCCGTCCCGGTGTGTATGTCTGCGGCATGTTTGAAAGTCCCAAAGATATTCCGGAAACCATGATTCAGGCCAGTGCCGCCGCCTGCCGGGCATCGGCCCATGTTCAGGCAAAACAGGCTGAAGATGCGTCGGATACCGACATCATTCCAGAGCGGGATGTGACCGGTGAGGAACCCCGGATCGGTGTGTTTATCTGCGACTGCGGTGAAAATATCGGCAGCGTCATCGATGTACCGGGTCTGGCCGCTTACGCAAAAACCTTTCCCGGTGTCGTGACAGCCGAGGGTGTGGGTCACGGGTGCAGTCGGGAATCCATGAATCACATTGAACAAACCATCATCGATCAGAAGCTGAACCGGGTGGTGATCGGCGGATGCTCGCCCCGAACCCATGAAACCCGGTTTCAGGATCTGCTCAGACGTGCCGGATTGAATCGGTATTTGCTGGAAATGGCCAATCTCAGGGATCAGAATGCATGGGTTCACGCCAACCAGCCGGCAGAAGCCAATATCAATGCCAGACAGATGATCTGGGCGGCTGTCAGCAGTGTGAAAAAAGCCCGGGCCCTGTCGGATAACCATCTTTCGATCAACACGGATGTGCTGGTGGTCGGTGGGGGGGTGACCGGCATGACGGCCGCGATACGTCTGGCGGATCAGGGATACAAGGTTTTTCTGGCAGAAAGACGGTCCATGCTGGGCGGAACCGCCAATCTGATTCGATCCACACTGGAAGGGGACGATGTTCAGTCATTTGTTCGGGATCTGAAAGCCCGGACACTGGCCCATTCCCGTATTCAGGTCATTTTTAACGCCTTTATCGTGGATCACAGCGGCATGCCCGGCATGTTCCAGACCGGTATGCAGGTTGGTCCCCGGATGTTTTATCGACAAATCCGGCATGGCGTCACCATTATGTCCACCGGCGCACTGCCCAACCGGCCGACCGATTTTCTCTTGGGCAGCCATGCGGCCGTCATGACCCAACTGGATGCGGATGCGCTGCTGGCGGATTCTCCCCGGGCAGCCTCGGGCTGGAACAATGTGGTCATGATTCAGTGTGTCGGCTCCCGTCAGCCGGGCAATCCCAACTGCTCCCGGGTCTGCTGCCAGGCCGCCATCAAGAACGCGCTGAAAATTCTGGAAAAAAATCCCGAAACCCGGATATTCATTCTGTACCGGGATATGCGCACCTATGGCTTTCAGGAAGACTACTACCGGATGGCGCGTGAAAAAGGGGTTATCTTTGTTCGATATGAACGGGAATCACCGCCTACGGTTCAGGCAGCCGGAACTCAGGTGGCGGTCATCTTTCCGGATCCGGTTCTGGGGCGATCCATTTCGGTTACGGCCGACGCCCTGCTGCTGTCAACCGGATTTATCAGCGATGATGAGTCAACCGAAGACCTGTCGGCCATTTTCAAGCTGACACGGACCCCGGACGGTTATTTTCTGGAAGATCACATCAAGCTGCGTCCGGTCGATCTGTCCCGGCCCGGTTTTTATCTGGCGGGAACCGCGCATTCTCCCAGACTGATACGGGAATCCATTGCCCAGGCCGAGGCTGCTGCGGCAAGGGCGCAGACACTGTTGAGCCGCAAAAGCATCGAGCTGGGGGCTGAGGTAGCCCGGGTGGATTCCAAAAAATGCGCCGCCTGTCTGATCTGCGTCCGGGCCTGTCCGTTTGGTATTCCCGTCATCAATGCGGATGGTTATTCGGAAATCGATCCGGCCAAATGTCATGGATGCGGCGTTTGCGCATCGGAATGTCCGGCCAAGGCCATTCAGTTGATGCGATTCGAGGACGATCAGATTTTGTCAAAACTTCTCGGACTTCTGGAAAGGAGGGTGGCATGACCACCGATTTTGAACCGGTCATCATCGCATTCTGCTGTCATTACTGCGCCTACACCGCAGCGGATATGGCGGGAAGCCAGCGAATCAGTTATCCGCCCAATGTGCAGATCATTCGCGTTCCCTGTTCCGGAAAAGTGGATATTATTCATATTCTGAAGGCATTTGAAAATGGGGCGGACGGTGTCTATGTCGCCGGCTGTCTTTCCGGAGACTGTCATTTCAAAACCGGAAACATCAAAGCCGCCAGACATGTTGCCCAGGCGGCCAAGCTTCTGGCCAGTGTCGGCATCGAAAGCGACCGGGTGCAGATGGTAAACCTGTCTGCAGGCATGGGTGAACGGTTTGCCGAAATCGCCATGGAAATGACGGAAAAAATCAGAAAACTGGGGCCAAGCCCGGTTAAAAACCCGATTCTGACGGCCAATTGATTCAGCCGTGGAATTACTTACGATTTTCGAACAATGTTTTTGGCAGGGCAGCAAAAAGGAGATCAGGCGGTGTTGCCTGTCTCCGGTTGCTGCCGCAGCCAGGCGCATTGTCCGCAAATCGATATCGCAAGGAGAGATCAACCCAATGATAACAGCGGAACGCAAACCCCTGGAAGAAATCATTGAATATGTTCGGCCGTTTCAAAATATTCTTCTGGTCGGATGCAACGAATGTGTAACGGTCTGTTCGGCCGGAGGCCGCAAGGAGGTCGGAATTCTGTCCTCATTGCTGCAGATGGCGTTTCTGAAACAGGGCAAAAATATCCAGATTCGGGAACACACCCTGGAACGGCAGTGTGATCCGGAATATATCGAAGAACTGGTTTCCCTGATCGATGGCGTGGATGCGGTTCTGTCCATGGCCTGCGGATGCGGGGTTCAGGAAATCAGCCGGCGCTTCAAAACCAAACCGGTATTCCCTGCGGTCAACACCAAATTCATGGGCGCATCCGAACGGCAGGGTGTCTGGGCGGAACGCTGCATGGGCTGTGGTGACTGCATGCTGGGTATCACGGCAGGTATCTGCCCGATTGCCCGATGCTCCAAACAGTTGCTGAACGGGCCATGCGGCGGTTCCACAACCGGCAAGTGCGAAATCAGTCCGGATGTGGATTGCGCCTGGCAGTTGATCTGGGATCGGCTGAAGGCCCTTGGTATGGAGGA
>DFZE01000245.1:0-5693 GCA_002382065.1 Desulfobacteraceae bacterium UBA4064 | reverse complement strand
TTGAAATCCGGCAACCTGGCGGTGACATCGGAATGCGGGCCGCCAAGAGGGGCTTCCCCGGAAAAAGTCAAACAGAAAGCCGAACTCCTGAGAGGGGTGGTGGATGCGGTCAATGTGACCGACAACCAGACCGCCATGGTGCGCATGTCCAGTTTTGCTGCCGGTGTATTTTTACGACAGATGGGCCTTCATCCGATTCTTCAGATGGTGACCCGGGACCGGAACCGTCTGGCCATGCAGGCCGATATTATTGGTGCATATGCCCATGGCATCAATACCATGCTCTGCCTGTCCGGAGATCATCCCCATTTCGGGGATCATCCCATGGCTGCAAGCGTTCATGATATCGATTCGATCCAGTTCGTTCAGATGGTTAAAAAAATGCGGGATGAGGGCAAGTTTCAGGGCGGTGCAGACATTGAAAATCCACCCAAAATGTTTATCGGCGCGGCTGCCAATCCCTTTGCCGACCCGTTTGAACTGAGAGTGGCCCGTCTGGCCAAAAAAATTGCGGCCGGTGTGGACTTCATTCAGACCCAGTGTATCTACAATCTGGATAAATTCGAAAAATGGATGGAAGGGGTCCGGAACCGGGGTCTGCATGAAAAATGTTATATTCTGGCAGGTGTCACGCCCATCAAGACCGTGGGCATGGCCCGCTATATGAAAAACAAGGTGCCTGGCATGGACGTGCCTCAGGAAGTGGTGGACCGCATGGCCGGCGTTCCCAAGGAAAAACAGGCCGAAGAAGGCATCAATATCTGTGTGGAATCCATCGAACGTCTGAAACAGGTAAAAGGGGTGGCCGGGTTTCACATCATGGCCATCGAATGGGAACAGAAGGTGCCGGAAATTGTGAAACGGGCCGGATTGTATCCGAGGCCGGAGGTAGAATAGCGGCTGAAGGCTGAAGAGAAAAAAACATATCTGATTGTTATTATAACATAAAAGGAGACTGGCAATGAGTGAGAAAAAACGTATTCTGGTGGTGGATGATGATCCGGATCTGGTCGAATCGGTATCAATGAAACTGGAAAGCGAAAATTTTGACGTCGTCAAAGCCTATGACGGTGTGGAAGCCTGGGACCGGATCAAAGCCGAAAAACCCGCCCTGGTTATCCTGGATGTGATGATGCCGCGCAAAAACGGCTATGAACTGTGCGATGAAATCAAACGCTCGGATGACCATAAAAACATTGTTGTGCTGCTGTTGACTGCGGTTGCCGAGGCCGTGACATCCACCAATTACACCCATTGGGACGGCAAGAATACATTGGCTGACGATTATATTCCCAAGCCCATCGATCTGAACAAACTGGTGGAAATTGTGAAGGATTATCTGGGATAACGGTCAAACAAACCAAGGGGTGAAGGATAACAACCGAATGAAAGAATCGTTTGAAAAATTTTCCATCGGTGGTTTGAAACTGAGTCAGGAGTTGATTCAGATTCAACTGACACCCGACACCCCTCTGCCGGTTCATGAGGTGCTTGCCCGGCTGACCGGGCAGCACATCAATGTGACCATGCTGTCATTCGATGCACGGGATGGCAGGATATCGGGTTCATTCTGCATCTCTGCTGCAGATAAAATATGGACGGACATGGCACTGTTGCCGATCGCCGGAACTTATGACATGATATCTCCGGTGGGCAGCCTGACCATTTTTCCCCATCAGTCCCGGGTCACGCTGATTGGCAGTGTTCTGTCCGCCATGCACCGGATTGAGGCGCCCATTTATGCCATGGCGTCATCGTTTTCCGCGCTGACGATCACCACAGACTATCATCGGCTGGACCACGCGGCGGAGGCCATCCTGTCTGTGGCGGCACTTCCGGACAACCATGCGCCGTTTCGGCCCGAGTTTCAGGTCAGGCAACTCTAATGGAAACATTTGCGGTTTACTGGGAACCGGTCATCAAGACCTATGGTATTTTTGATCGAACGGATCTGTGTCTGGTCTCATTTCAGGTGAATCCGGAACAGATGGGGGAGATGGGTATTTGCCTGTCCAGGTGTCCGGAATCGGTCAATCGTGCTGTCATGCTGGTTTTTGCCAGACCAGCCCGAAATGGCCAATTGTATACCCATATTCTGCTGACGACAGCGTCTGTTGTTCCACTGCTGATGGACGCCATGTCTGCGGATCCAGAAATGCTGATGGACATTAAAATTGACAAACACGTTGAACTGATTTATTTCCAGGGGCCTCATTTTGGCGACAGATACGGGATTGCGGAAGCCGCCCTGAAAGCGCTGGCAGCCCGCGATGCACCCCTGACAGCAACGGTTTGCACAGGTGCTTCGGTTTATCTGATTACCCCAAAGGGCGGCAGTCAGTCCGCCAGAGCAGCACTGGCCGGTGTATTCATGGCCCCGTAACCAATTAACGGCCAAACCGATTTAATGGAACCTTGTGGATAAATCATTGGAAATCGACTGGCGGATGCGGGTCTTTGACTCACTGTCCTTTCCCACGTTGATTCTGAGGCCGAACCGCATCATCGTTTCGGTCAATCAGAAAATGCTGGAAAAACTTCAGGTGTCCAAATCCGATGTGGTGGGAAAGACCTGCCGGGATGTTTTTCACACCTATTTCAATGATCCGGATCTGCCGTGTACCCACGATACCTGTCCGCTGGACAAAACCCTGAGAGACGGTGTCGGTAATTCCATCCTGCGTCAGATACGCCTGGACGATGGCAGTTCCTATTGGGAGGACCGCGTTTTTTCACCCATCCTGGATGATACCGGCCGGGCCATTTATGTCATTGAATCCATTCGTGATGTAACCCGAACCAAGACGCTCGAGAAAATTTTTCATGATATTCGTGAATTCATGGATCGGGTTGTCCAGAGTTCTGCCAGCGGCATTCTGGCAGCGGATCGAAGCGGCAAAATCCTGTTGATGAATCAGGCGGCCGAGGAACTTTTCGGATATCCGTTCACCGCGACCCAAAATATGACGGTTGCAGATATCTATCCGGAAGGGGTGGCCAAAGAAGTCATGAAAAAGCTTCGGGATGAGGCGTATGGGGGTAAAGGCAAACTTCCGGTGACACGGGTCAACATCCTGACGGCACGGGGTGAAAAAATTCCGGTTGAAATGACGGGCGCCATCATTTACGAGGATGACCGGGAAGCCGCAACAATGGGCATTTATAATGACCTGCGTGAACGGCTTGCCGTGGGAAAAAAATTGGAGGAGGCCCAGACCCAGTTGATTCAGTCGGAAAAAATGGCATCACTTGGACGACTGGCTGCCGGGGTGGCCCATGAAATCAACAATCCCCTGACCGGCATACTGATGTACGGCAGCCTGATTCAGGAAAAACTGGCGCCGGATCATCCACTTCTGCCCAGCCTGGGTTTCATTCTGGAGGATGCGGAGCGGTGCCGGGATATCGTCAAGAATCTTCTGGCCTACAGCCGTCAATCCAGCACCACCCGCAATTCATTTTCCCTGAATACCCTTGTTGAAGAAAGCCTTCGCCTGATCCGGGACCAGAAGCTGTTCATGACCGTTACGATCTCCCGGAATCTGTCCAGTGACTGGATGCTGGTGTATGCGGATCAGAACAAGCTGAGCCAGGTGGTCATCAATCTCATCATCAATGCCATCGATGCCATGAACCGGCAGGGCGTATTGACCCTGACAACTTATCGGAACGATGAAACCGGTATGGCATGTCTGGAGGTGTCGGACACCGGATGCGGCATTCCAAAAGAAAATCTGTCCCGGGTGTTCGATCCGTTTTTCACCACCAAGGAAATGGGAAAGGGAACGGGTTTGGGCCTGAGCACCGCTTATGGCATTGCCAAAGACAATGCCGGTGACATTTCCATCAAACAGACGGGGCCAAATGGCACAACATTTCTTTTGGAAATTCCACTGGATCACGAATCCATGGAAATGATGTCGGAGTCGATTGGATAATGTTGAATTTTGAATGTTAAATGTTGAATTAAGGTAATGAACCATTTTTAAAAAAGCCTGCGCGAAGCGCTTCATCAATTCAACATTTAACACTCAACATTCAACATTTCCTTAAAACAGATTGTGACCTTTCAAAGAATATTATGAACAATCATTTCCCCGGGAGTACCCGTTGAACGATAATCACGCTGCCATACAGAAAATGACAAACGAAGCCGGATTTCAAATCAGCTATACCCCCAGAATTCTGGTCGTGGATGACGAGGCCCGGATTCGGAATGCCTGCAAGCTGGTTCTGGATGAATGCGGCTATGAGGTGTGTCTGGCTGTAAACGGCAAGGACGGGCTTCAGCAGATTCATGATCACCATTATGACATCATCCTTCTCGATCTGATGATGCCGGAACTGTCCGGATTCGACGTTCTGGCCCAGGTCAAGTCACTGCATCCGGATACCGTGGTGATTGTGATCAGCGGGTATGCGACACTGGAACATTCGGTGGACGCCATGAAAAACGGGGCTTTTGATTTCATTCCCAAGCCCTTCACACCAGATCATCTGCGGGTCACGGTGGCCAAGGCCATCGATCACACGCGGGCCCTTCGGGATATCTCGCAAACCCAGTCACGGCTGCGAACCATGGTCAACCGCCTGTCAGACGGGGTCATGTGTACCAATCATGACCATCGGGTCGTGCTGGCCAATCCGGCTTTTTTGCGCATGATCGGCAGTCAGGCCGAATCGGTGAGGGGGTGTATCATCGATGAATTCATTGACCTGACAGAACTTCGGAACATCATTTATCAGGCTCAGGACATGCCGGAAAATGAATATACGGAATTGACCGGAGAGATGACGCTCAATGGCCCGGACCGGCCCGATGAAATCGTTCTGAGCGTCAGATGTGCGCCATTCCGGGACCGAAGCGGTCGGAATCTGGGCGTCATCACGGTGTTGCACGATATCACCGCACTCAAACAGATGGATCGTATGAAATCCGAATTCGTCTCCATGGTCAGCCATGAGATCCGGAGCCCGATGAATTCGGTTCTGATGCAGCTTCGGGTTGTTCTGGATGGTCTGGCCGGGGATCTGACACCAAAACAGAAAGAAATCCTGGAGCGGGCCTCGGAAAAAATCGACAATCTGGCTCAAATGACATCGGAACTGCTGGATCTGGCCCGAATCGAATCCGGACTGATTTCCCAGGAACGCGAGCATGTGGATATGCTGTCCATTATCCGGGATCAGGTTGCATTTCACAATCCCAGGGCAGAATTTGCGTCGGTTACAATCGATCTGGATGTTCCGGAAAAATTGCCCCCGGTTCTGGCCAACCGGCGGAACATGGAAGAAGTTCTGTCCAATCTCATCACCAATGCCATCAAATACAGCCCCAATGGCGGCCGTATCAGTATTTCGGCCTCATCCGGATCAGATTATCTGTCGATTCGAATTCAGGATTCCGGAATCGGAATTGACGCGGAAGATAAAAATCGCATTTTTCAGAGATTTTACCGGGTCAAAAATGAAAAGACCCGGTACATCCAGGGGACAGGGTTGGGGTTGGCCCTGGTGAAAAGCATTCTGGAGTCTCACCAGGGGCGCATCAAGGTGGACAGTCAGCCCGGAGAAGGCAGCACATTTTTTGTGTTTCTTCCCCTGCTGACCGGATGCTGATTCAACTGGGCGCCCAGAACACCAGATAGCTTTCGCCACGGGTAAAGGCGCTTGACTGTGAGGAAATGACCGAA
>DFZE01000102.1:14592-19263 GCA_002382065.1 Desulfobacteraceae bacterium UBA4064 | reverse complement strand
GGCAGAGCAAGTGGCTGTTAACCACTGGGTCCGCGGTTCGAGTCCGTGCTGGGGAGCCAAAAAACATCAGGGTCTGGAGTTTTTATTCTCCAGACCCTTTTTGTTGGTCCCCGCAATTGACCGATATGGCTTTCAAAATATATGATAGGGCAATGGGCGTATTTTCACGATCCCCCCCGTGCGAGATCAGGAAGTCATGTCATATTTTCAGCCAGGTACACCGATGTCAATGGCACAATATTGGCTGTCTGAGAGGCCTCATCATAGACAATCAATACTTCTTTCCGCTTCAACTGACCCATGACCATTCTGACGTTCTCTTCCAGGCTGATATCCGTGTATCCGGTGTCCGTGCCAGCCCTGGTCACAAACTCCTCGATCAGCCCCTGTAAAGCAGCCTGGCTCAGCCTGTCATGGGGGATGATTACCCCGTTGTTCTGATTTGACATGATCCTGAATTCCGTCTTAACCCATCATTAACGATGAAAACAGGAAATGATCTCGCCGACATACATGCGGTGATAATCTTTTTCCGGATAATTTTTCATAATTTCGGGATCAAGGAAGTGATCCGGATCCAGGTCCTGGTGATAAATCTTTTTACATTCGATAACCAGTCTTGCCTCTGCAATGTATATGGACCCATTTGCAGTTTCTGCGGGTGTAACACCGGTTTCTTCGACCTTGTCACAGTCACGTCCGGATTTTGTTCCACATATGTTCAGAACGTCTTTATATGCCGGGTCAAAGAATGACAGCGTATAGGTGTTGGATTTTTCAATAAACTGATATGTGTACCGGCAAGGTCTTATAAAGATAAAGCTCACATTTTTATGCCATAATACCCCAAGCCCACCCCAGGATGCGGTCATCATGTTAAAGGATTCTCTGTTTCCTGCGGTGACCAGCATCCATCTGGAACCAATGAGGGTAAAGACGTTGCTGTCAAGCTCTTCCGGTTTGACTGTTTTGAAATCAGACAATTTCATTTCTCCTGGTGTTTATCAACGATTTTATCTTGCGGTTGCCCATTTCCATCAATTCATAACAAACAAAATTCCATGCCTTTCAATATAAACTCTCATGACACTTGTGCAATACAACCCCCCCCTCCCGAGTTGCTTGGGGACCGCACAAAAAGGTCCGCTCCATTCCCTGGTCCGGGATTATACAACAGAACCGATTTTATTTGAATGAGGGATTTAGGTGATATGTATTTGCATGATTTCGTTTTGATGTTTATTTTATATAANNAAAAAAGGAGATCCAGTGTGAAAAAGTTTGTATTTTCATTCATCGCGCTTTTTTTAGGACCATTCCTGTTTTTCGGATGGACATCAGCCCAGGATACACCATTTCATTTGAATGGCCATACCTGGGTCAGCCAACAGGCTTTTATAGACAGCGGCGCCCGCTGCAGTACCCGAACCATCGATGAAATTGAACAGCAGGAGATTGAATCGATTTTTCAAAAATTTCTGGCAGTCCGCCGTGTAACAGAACGGGCAACGGGTTCAGTGGTTATCCCGGTTTATTTCCACGTTATCAACAATGGCAGCGGTATTGCCAATGGAGATGTTCCGGAAAGCCAGATTCAGGATCAGATTGATGTGCTCAACATGTCCTACGGTGGTTTTACCGGCGGTGCCGCCACGCCGTTTGTATTTCAGCTTGTAGCGGTAGATCGAACCACGAATTCGGCGTGGTATACCATGACCCCGGGCTCTGCTGCGGAAGCGCAGGCAAAAAATGCGCTGCACAGGGGTGGGGCGGAAAGCCTGAATCTCTATACGGCAAACATCGGCGACGGTCTTCTGGGATGGTCCACCTTTCCGTGGGATTATGCCGGAAATCCGGCCAGTGATGGAGTTGTTGTTTTATTTTCCTCGTTACCGGGCGGTGAAGCCGTTCCTTTTAATGAAGGCGACACGGGAACACATGAGATCGGTCACTGGCTGGGTTTGTATCACACATTTCAGGGGCGCTGTTTTGACAGGGATATGGTCGGTGATACGCCTGCAGAACGGAGCGCGGCATCCGGATGTCCGGAAGGGCGAAATACCTGCAAATTAAAAACCGGCCAGGATCCAATTTACAATTTTATGGATTACACCGATGATCCCTGCATGATTGAATTTACAGCAGGTCAGGTGGCTCGGATGGATACAGTGCATCAACAGTATCGAACGTCCTTTTAGCCAACCGATCATGAATTATTGCGCCTGCATTCCCCACAGGCACGAAAATGCGGGTCACATCTTTTCACCTGAAACGGGTGCAAATCAATGCCACCAACAGGGTTGATTTGCACCCGTCATATCCAACAGGTTTTTTATTTCCTGCTCCGAATCAGGTCTCCGATCATGGACTCGTCCGTTCAAAGTATGTATTTACAGCAACATATGTCCTTGTCCAGGCAGCCCCCTTCTGAAAGGATATCCCCCCATGAGCCGGATTGAACTGAATCAGCCCGCACCGGATTTTGTTCTGGAAGACTTCCGAAACCAGCCCATTCGCCTGTCCGATTATTTCCATCACAAAAATACGCTTCTGGTGTTCAACCGGGGGTTTATCTGACCATTTTGTCAGCGGCACCTGACGCAGTTGCGTCATGATTATGATGCCTTCACCAAACGGGATACGGAAATACTGGTTCTCGGGCCGGAAACCTCCGATTCGTTTCGGAAATACTGGCAGAAAGAAAAACTGCCTTTCAAAGGAATACCGGATCCCACTCACCGGATCCTCAAATTATATGGCCAGGAGGTCAGTCTGTTTCGGCTGGGCCGGATGCCGGCTCAGGTCATCATCGATAAAAACGGCCGGGTCCGCTATGTTCACTATGGGCATTCGATGATGGATATCCCTGTCAACACAGAGATCCTCAGTCTGTTGGATTCGATAAATTCCATTCCATCACCCTGAAACCACACAGAGTTTCAGATTTGAGAGATCGTGTCATGAATCAACTGAGCAAATCCCAAAAAAGCAGACTTGCCATTCGGGCCTTCAAAACAATTGCAGACGCCCTGGCACTGCGGGGGTATTACAAACCCTCTGGAAAATCCGGAAAAACCCTGGAAAACGCACTGCGTACCCTGAGTCCGGAAATTTATGGAACCATGAACGATGCCCGCAGCATCGAACTGAAAGGACTGAAATATGTTCTGGACCGGCTTCCCAGAGGAATTGAGTTCTGTACCCGAATTGTATTGACGGCCAAGGAAGATTTTGACCATACCGCCTTTGAAAAGATATTGCCGGCCAAACGCCGGCGGATATCCTACCGGGTCAGCGATGAGGAAATGTGTTTTGTCATCACCACCGGGCTGAGTGAAATCTATGATGTACTGACCCACATCACGTTTTTGAATATCGAAGCCCGGAAAATATATGCCCAGATGACGGATGAAGCCGGTGAAACCTCAATCAACTGGAAGGAACTGGAGCGGAATGTGGCAAAGGGCGATTCGCTCAGTGGCCGGGAACTGGATCAGGCCATATGGAGTTTAAGCATCCTGTTGGGCCGAACCTATCATGAAACCCGTGACACCTTTGAATGCCTTAACGAAATGCAACGGGAAAACAACAGCAACAACGGCCTTTTCAACATCATTTATCAGTTGGGCAAACGGGTTGAGAAGGAAGAATCATCCCGGGATCATCATCTGCTGATTTATTTTACGCCGTCGCTTCAGGACATGATCGGATACCACGCTTACAGCCCCCTGTGGGCGTCTCATATCCGGGAAACCCTTGACAGACTGAATCTGACCGGAAGACCGGTGCATATCATCAGTTCCAATATGCACAGTGTGGTCAACATTCTGTATGGGTATGCAGCCATTTGCGATCAAAGCGATGAAAGGCCTGAAGGGGATATGTACCGGTTTCTGATCGGACTCCGGGGACAGGGTGACAGAATACGAACCTATGCCGCGCAACATGGCTTTCACGATGTTCCGGACACATCCGGCATGCTGATTCACTGCCAGATTATCGATATGGCCATGCTGGGTGATGTGGCCTTTCATCCGGATCTTCATATTGACCGGGATCATATCAAAAATTATCAGCCCGTGTTTGTGGTCATGGACTATGCCTTTGGCACCCAGGCATATGAGGTGATGGACGAGTTGCTGGAGCAGTTGTATCTGTCTTCAAAAAATGGGGACACGCCCGTTCGATCCATTTCCATCATGGGAAAGGCCGGTATTCTTCCCGGCAAAAAAGGGGATGTCATGCTGGCGACGGCCCATGTCATGGAAGGAACCCCGCACAATTATCTGGTTCATAACGATTTGAAAAAAGAGGATTTTGATGGCTCCATCGATGTATATGTCGGTCCGATTGTGACCGTTCTGGGTACATCGCTGCAAAACCGGGATGTTCTGGAAAAATTTCAGACAACCAGTTGGAAAGCCGTGGGACTGGAAATGGAAGGCGGACACTATCAGCGGGCCATCAGCGGCGCCATCATCCGGGGCCATCTCCCGGACGATATCCGGCTGCGGTATGCCTATTACGCATCTGACAATCCCCTGGTCAGCGGGCAGACATTATCTTCCGGAAGCATGGGGGACGAAGGGATCAAGCCGACCTATATGATTACCAAAGTCATTATGGAAAAAATCAGCAACCAGTGACGGGAAAAAGGGATGGAGACTGAAG
>DFZE01000102.1:0-14574 GCA_002382065.1 Desulfobacteraceae bacterium UBA4064 | reverse complement strand
CGATAAATGAAATATCGGCCCGGCTTGACACCGGTGGGGCAGGGCATCGGAAAAAAAAGGGTTTCTGACAGGGCAATATTGGAAACGATGATCCCCCCGGTGGCTATCAGGGGGTGTAACAACGGACCAATTTTCTCGGCAAACGGTCTGTAGGCTTTTGTATCGCTGGTTCCCAGATCCATATGGACCAGGGCTGCACGTGATGGGAGCTGATTCTTGGCAGAAATGAGGGTTTCCAGGACATTTCCCAAAATCAGGAATTGATTGGGCGGAAGCGAGCAGGCGTGGGCCCGGACATCCCGTTCAAAGACATAAATATCCCGTTGAGGCAGCAGTTCCCGCAAGTGATCGTATGTACGTCCGTTGCCCAGTCCCAACTCCAGAACCACGCCCGCCAAGCCGGCAATGGTCTGCGCGGCCCAGTTCAGACAGTCCCGCTGGGCCTGCATGCGTCGAATGAAACTATCGAGTCTGCTCATTGACAACGATTCCTGATGATTGGATGAATGACCGTATTCATACCGGATGAGTTTAAAACATTGGCGGGAAAGGCGGATTTGACGGTTGATACGTCCATTGAAACATCTGAAATCATGCTACATGATATAGCTTCCGACCGATAACACACCCAAAATCTTTATCTTGAAAGCTATAACTGGTCGGGGCGAGAGGATTTGAACCTCCGACCCCTTGAACCCCATTCAAGTGCGCTACCAGGCTGCGCTACGCCCCGACAGTTGGCGATGTTTAACATGATGGCTGATATAAGTCAATAGATCGTCCCCTGATTTTTTCAATCCGTTTTGTCTTATTCCATTTTGCTGGCGTTATGAGACATCATTGACGTTTAGCCTGACAGCCACCCAGACAGGAAAGCCGGATTTGCCCCTCTGTCCCTATGCCCCTTTGCCACTTTATCAAAATAACTGAAATCAAACCTGACATCAAACACCAAATCCCGGCCGGATAATATGTTGTGCATTCATCATGAATAGGTTAGACTAAGTATCCGTTAAAAACGGAAATATCCGTATCTGCGAACAGGCATCGTCCGCCAGGACCAATCATGGTTACACCCATATCTCTGGTGAAGGAAATTGGAATGCAGGAAAATGAATCGGCCGGCATGATTCAGCGGCTGACAGTATTGAATAAAGAAGTGGTGCTGGTTGGGACTGCGCACGTCTCCCGGGTCAGCCGGGAGCTGGTTCAGGAAGTGATCGAACGGGAAAATCCCGATACGGTTTGTGTCGAATTGTGCCAGTCCCGCTATCAGGCCATTAAAAACAAGGAACAGTGGCAGGAAATGGACATTGTAAAGGTCATCCGGGATAACAAGACCTTTTTGCTGTTGTCCAGCCTGATTTTGTCATCGTTTCAGCGCCGGATTGCCAAAAATCTGGATATTCAGCCCGGTGCGGAAATGATTCAGGCCATCGATAGTGCAGAGAGCGCCGGTGCGCGGGTATGCCTGGTGGACCGGGATGTCAAGATTACCCTGTCGCGTGCCTGGCGGACCATGTCATTTTGGGGAAAGATCCGGTTTTTATCCCAAATGATTATTTCTTTGATGGCAGCAGATGACATTTCAGAAGAAGAAATCGAGCGGATCAAGCAGCAGGATGTCATGGAAAGCCTGATGGCCGACATGGGCAAATATCATCCGGATCTGAAACGGATTCTGATCGATGAGCGGGATGAATATCTGGCGCATAAAATCAGTCATTCAGAAGGCAATAAAATTGTGGCCGTGGTGGGGGCCGGGCATGTTCCCGGAATTATGACCCACTGGAATCAGCCTGTCGATATCGAGTCCCTTGAAACCCTTCCATCGCCGGGCAAGCTCGCCGGCTACATGGGGTGGGGGCTGTGTATTCTGGTGATGGCAATGTTTGTGGCCGGCTTTTATCAGGGGGGAATGAATGCCGGTACAGATATGATGACCCGATGGGCCCTGATCACCGGCGTTCTGGCCGGATTGGGATCTGCCATTGCCCTCGGGCATCCCCTGACCATTTTATCCTCGGTCCTGGCGGCCCCGTTGACCACCATTCATCCCCTGATTGCCGTCGGATGGGTGGCCGGACTTGTGGAAGCGTTTTCACGAAAGCCCCAGGTAAAGGATATTGAAAATCTTCCAAACGACATTTTGTCGATCCGGGGATTCTGGAAAAACAAGGTATCCCGGATTCTGCTTGTGGTTGTTTTTTCCAATATCGGCGGCTCCATCGGAACATTCATTGCCATACCGCTGATGGTCAGAATGATGGCATAGATGGGAAATTCGAAATGAAATCTCCAGGCGAAACCGTTACAGACGTGGTTTTTTCATCAAACGGATATCGTCTGGCCGGAACCCTGCATCTTCCGGCTGTGGACCATCCCCCCATCGTATTTGGATCGCATGGACTTCTGGGTGCCCGGAATTCCCCCAAACAACAGGGTATGGCCAAACACTGCATGCAGGGCAACCGGGCATTTTTCCGGTTTGATCACAGGGGCTGTGGCGACAGCGCGGGTGATGAATCCGATGCGGCCGATTTTTCGGGTCGCTGTAGCGATTTGAAAAACGCCATCACATTCATTTTGAAACAGCATGATTTCAGTGATAAAGTTGGATTGTTCGGGAGCAGCCTGGGCGGTTCGGTCTGCCTGTCGGTTGCAGCGGAAATGCCTGTTCAGGCAATTGTCACGTGTTCGGCGCCGATCAGTACCGGCACCCTGCGACATGCCGACGACAGGGCGGATATTCCGGGTGTCCCGCCCGGAATCCGGCAAAATCCGGCATTTTATTTCGATTTGACCCATAACCTTTCCAGCATCCGGCATATCCTTGTTATACATGGCGATGCCGACACCGTGGTCCCGGTTTCACATGCCCGTGACATTTATGAACGGGTGGGAAATCCCAGGAAACTGATTATTCAGAAACAGGGGGATCATCCCATGAGCCATCCATTCCATCAGCAATGTTTCTATAAAGAAGCAGACGACTGGTATCGGCGCTACTTTCTGTAGACTTCAGGATAATAATGGTTGTTGGTGCGTTATTTACCTCCCCCCCGACCTCCCCCCCGCAGGGAGGAAGAAATCTGACTGACCACTGATTACGGATCACCGACCACTGATCACTAAGGAGATGATATGACCCCGGAAGCCTCAAGGCAATTTGCCACCCGTGCATTTGTCAAAATGGTGCTTCGCAGAACCCTGGCGCTGCTGACACTGGTCGGCATTCTCTATGGCGCCACTGCGCTTCTGTATGCAAGCAAAACCATTTACAAGGTCAAGATGAACTATGCCGTTGTACTGGAACGGTTTGGCGGAAAACGGGATGCCATCACCGATGTGGGATGGCATATCCGCCTGCCATTTTTTTCAAAAATCGAGCAGGAAGTGGCGCTGATGAATCAGACGCTATATCTGGGTGGCTCTCCGGAACCGGTTCGGGTTATTTCACGGGAAACCGTGGCGCTTTGGGTATCGGGTTTGTTGACCTACAAGATCACGAACCTCAATACCTGGGCCATCAAAAATCTTTTGCCGCTTCATCTCCTGCAGGGGGATTATGACGGTATTGCAAAGGATATTCTCCAGGCCCAGGAGGTGAATCAGTTGATCAGCAAGCGGGAGCAGATCAAGGAAGACATCTTCAATGCCCTGAAATCGCGTCCCATCAATGCCGGTGGCCCCACGCTGGAACAGAAATACGGGATCGAGGTTGTCAGCTTTGTACTGAAAGAAACCCGGTTTGGCGACAAGCTGGTTGAGGCGACAGAAGAGAAAAAACGTCGGGAACTGATTGCCGAGGCCGAAAATTATGCTGCAGATCAGGAGGCCAGCCGTATTCGAAAGCTGTATGCCGCGTATCTGGAAAGCATTCAGTCCTTGCAAAAAGCGCTGGGCCGACCGGATGGCAAGACAGATGCCCTGATTTTTCAGTTTTTGACCCAGCAGAAATGGGCAACGGCCTATGAAAAAAATCCGGAAAATCAAAAAACGGTTGTCATTCAAAATACCGGTGATGCGCCAAACCTGACGCTTCCAACCGATTATGAAAAGCCGAAAGTTGCTGGAGAACCGTAATGCCAAAACGAATGACCAAAGAAATCCGTACTGTCAGCCTGCCAGAAAAGCGCATTCAGGAAATTCGGGATCTGGTGAATTCATGGCCGTATGAAACCAAGTCATTCATGAGGTCCCGACTGAATCAGTACAAACCCCATTCGGACCGTTTCAATGTATTGCTGGATGCCTTTTTGTCACTGTTTCTGGAAGCCCCGGAGAGACGGTTCATTATTCTGAAAGATCCGGAGATATTGACGGACTGGCAGAGGCGCTTTGAGATTTCCGGCCAGACCAATCCGCTGCAGGCATGGAACAAGATACTGGAAAAAGAGGTTTCTGCACGGGATTATCAGTATCTGCTGCATCTTTTGGACCGGGAATTGACCGATGTTCATGTTCCGGTGGAATTGACCGAACTGTTCGAAAAAATTTACCGGGCCCATATCCGGAAAGAATATCTTTCGGACCCGTCGGCGCCCAAAGCCCCGCTGATTCTGTTCGTGGGCCCCAGTGGCTGCGGCAAGACATCCACCGTCATCCATACCCTTGAAAATGTTATTTTTCTGAATCAGGTCATTCCCGAAGTGGATCTGAAACAGAAAAAGGAAGAAATTCTGGCCAATGAGTCGTTCTGGAAAAGCATCGAGCAGATCGATCCGACGCTTGCCCTGGAAATATCCAGAAGACGAAAACTGAAACTGTATCAGTTTTTGTCGCGCCTGCCCCTGATACGATGGATACTGAAGCGATTTATCAGCCACAGCCTGGCCCAACTGCAGGAGCAGAGCCTTCCGGTTGACTACGCCATGGTCACGCCCAATGACTATCAGACCGCCCTGGCCGGCGAACCCGGCAACTATTTTAAAAAGGCCCTGGGCGATCCCCGAAAAACCTGTATCCGGCATATCGAGGAGGCCCACAGCGCATTTGGAAAAGCAGAGGGAAGAAATTCCGGTGTCGAGCGCCAGCAGCGGACCCTGATCGATACATCCAATATTGTCATCGACGAGATCATCAGCGGCAGGCGGGACTGTTTGCTCATCGCGACAACCGATCAGGCGGAACGGTTTGATGCGGCCATTTATCGGCGGTTTGTGGAAAAAGGAAAAATCATCGACCTGTCCGAGTATTGGAAAAACCCGGACAATCTCAAGCAGGTCGTCCGGCTGGAGCTGCTTCGAAACGACATCGGCATCACCGATGATCCGGCAGACGCGTGCATCACCAACACCCGGTGCATGTATTCGGAAAAACTGGATGCAACGGTCACCCGGATCTATGCGATCTTCAGTGACCGGACGTTAAAGATCACGCCGGCCTATGTCCGGAAGCTGATTCACTCCATTATCGAGATCAAGCGGGGATTTTCTCCGGAATACCTGGATGACAGCCTTCTGGTGAGAAAGGCATTTGAACTGGTTGCCAGAAACGCATTTGGTGATCTCTTTGACAAGGTGGTCAACCGGATGGATCGCCAGGTCAAGTGGGATGAATATGTCGGCAAGATCAAGGATGTCTTTTCAGAAATGGCCAATAACTGCCTGTATTATGGGGTCAGTGAAGAAAAAGGGGTTGTTCTGAATGGGCCACCGGGAAGCGGCAAGACGTTTCTGGCCCGGACCTGGTTGTGTGAAAACCGGGATGTTCACGATATTGCAACCAGCCCCAGCATGCTTCAGGATCCGGCCAATCCGGTTGAGGGTGCGGTCGATAATCTGGAAAAGGTGTATGATATCGCAAAAATGATTGCGCCGACCGTGGTGTTTTTTGATGAGGGAGATTCGCTTGCCCCCAGAAGAAGCGCTTCCGGTGGCTCGCCTTCAGACAAACTGACCAACAAATTTCTCAGTATCATCGATGGTGAAATTTCTCTCAACCGGGTCTTTACCATCCTGACAACCAATCGTCTCGATATTCTGGACCCGGCCCTGGTTCGATCCAAACGCCTGAAGGTCATGGAGGTTTCCGGACATCTGCGTCAACAGGACATTCTGAACATCATCCGGCTGACCCTGAAAGGCACCCCCCTGTCTCCGGGGATCAGCGTCGAAACCATCATGGAACTGGCCAAGGGGATCTGCAACACGCCGGCGGATTATGCGGCGTTTGTGGAAAAGGCCAGATCCCTCCGCAGCACGGAATATGAGGTCATTCTGCGAATCCGAGAGCTGGCCCGGGCATCGGCGGATATCCAGGAAACATTTGTCAAATTCAATTTCAAGACACTGATGGGTGTTCTGGATGCCATCGATGCGCCCCAGTCCCTCAAATCCGTATTGAAGGGAAATCCGGCGGCGTTTCAGGAACATTATTCCGCTGTGATGACCCTGCTGGAAGGCATCGGGGAAATGGATGCCTATCCCATTGTGGCGACACACCTTCAGTCTGCCCGTCAGGAAATCTCCCACAGCCCGGTCAAAAAAGGAAAAGTGCAGCTTGATGAATTCTTGGAGGCGGAACTGAGCCAGGAACCCCAGGTGGGTTTTATCATCGGGGTTGGCGCCAACGATGTGTCGGGTGTGCTCCTTCCCATCGCCACCAGCCTGACCTACAGTTTGTCACCGGAAAAGGTGCTGGTTACCGGTGCGGTGTCCGCAGCGGGCGCCGCCAGCGCCGATCTGGAGATGGCGGTTCAGATGACCCAGCAGTCGGCCAAGGAAGCCCTGACGCTGGTGAAAAATTATCTTCAGAGCCTGGAACCCAAGGTCAGTATCCCCCGACTGATGGGCGAGTTTCTGGATCAATACACCATACACCATCAACTGTTGACCGCATCCTACAATGTGGGTGGGCCATCGGCCGGGTATGCCCTGGCCCTGAACACCCTGTCCGCCCTGCTCCAGATTCCGGTGTATCATGATTTCGGGATTACGGGAGCCCCCTGGACCAAAGGTGTCAAAAAGGCGGAAATCGGGGGATCGGTTGTCATTGGCGGACACAAGAAAAAAACCGAAAAAGTGCTGCTCTATCTCAGGCGGATGTATATGCCGCTTCAGAATTACAAAGATCTGGAAATGGATTTTCTGGTCAATTACTGGGACCAGAACAAGGATATTCTGGGGGTGACCAGTTTTGGAGACCTGGTTCCGGAAGTCATGTGGCTGAATCCGGAGTATGAGCGTGTTTTGCAGGAATTGACCAGCCTTCGGATCGACTACAAACTGAAAAAATACAGGGGCCATACGGCCAATGACGAACTCAAGGAGCAGATTCTCAAAAACAAGACCATCCTGAAAGAAGAGCTGGAAAAGAAAATTGTGGAACGTCTGAAAGCCATCCGGAAGTATCTGCGAAATCCGGTCAGTGACCCGCATCTGTCTTTGGAGGAAATTTTTATTGAACGTGAGCGCCATTTCCGTTTTTCCGTTGCACCCCTGTTCAACTATCTGAAAAATCAGAAAAAGCGGTTGAATTGGCTGGATCGGGACAAATCCTGACAACAGGGGGGATACCAACCCCTAACCAAACAGATCCGACAACTGCATGATCATATCCTTTGGTGGACGGTCCTGAAACACGCCGAATTCCGGCCCCCGGACCTTTGACATGCCCCGGATGAACAGATAATACACCTTTCCCATGCGCCTGTCGTAATCATAGCCGGGAATCCGGTGTTCCAGATACCGGTGCAGGGCCGCAACATACAGATGGTACTGAAGATAATAATGGTGTGCGGTCATGGCCTGTTCCAGAAAATGACCGGCATAATCCGCATAATCCGGCCCCAGCATATTTGATTTGTAGTCCACGACATACCATTTGCCCGCGTATTCAAACACCAGGTCAATAAATCCCTTCAAAAATCCCGCTATTGCCGGAAACTCCAGCCGTCGCAACTGATGCAGCCAGGCATCCGGAATTGCGGGATTCAAACCGGATTCAAACAGGGTGACCAGACGCGATGCCGTCACCGGATCAGGCTGGCGCTCCGGAGAAGAAACCGCTGCCGGCATCAAAAATGCCAGTTCATTCATGCGCCGGTTCAGGGGAATCCGGCGAAGTGTCAGATCCGGCATTTCCGGATCGAGCGGTGTATCCAGAATATCAATAACCGCCTGAAACAGAATTGGGGTCCACTGGTCCGAATCCATCCCGGCCCGGGTCAACTGATCGGTGATCAGACGGGTCAGGGCGTCGGTACCGGTTGATGTAAAATCCATGTTCTCGAACAGGGAATGAAAGAAAATGCCGGCAACAGGCCCCCGATCAAACTGATGCAGCAGTATCGGCAATGAATGGGCGTCTTCAGGTATCAATGCCCGGGGCTGTTCGTCTGTCCCGGTCAACAGGGGCGCGATATCATGATCCCGTCCACCGGACAGATCATCCGGCATGATGTGGCGCGGGGATGTCATGTCCGAAAAACTGGATATTCGCCACTTTCGGGACAGGGATCGACCGGCGGTCCGGTGAATCAGGGAAGTTTCGGATATGTTCCTCCGGCTGTCATCCATTCCGGCGGATTCCACTTGAGACAGTTCGCGCAGGCCGATATTCCCGCCTCCGGCATCCATTAGACGCCGGATATCTGCTTGTATCCGGTTTTCATCCGATGGCTCGGCCCCATGCAGCAGATACCCCAGGGCCGATGTTTCCAGACCCGTGACATCGGCGGTATAAACCAGGCAGAGATGCCGCGCCCGGGTCACGGCCACATACAGCAGCCGCAGACGTTCCGCCAGGTCCTCATCTTCGGCCCACAATTGATGATCCGGATACTGGTCGGATCCCAGATCCAGGGTCATCCGCCCATCCTGGTCCCGATCATGAAACAGAATCGGCATCCGTGAATCCGCCCGGTGTTTGCCCATCCAGAGCCAGGGGCAATACACCACCGGATATTCCAGCCCCTTGCTTTTATGAATCGTTGCCAGTTTGACAGCCCGGGCATCGCTTTCCAGGCGGAGTTCGGCGGATTCCGAATCGGTATGGGACCTGTTCTGCCGGGTCTCAAACCATTGCATCAGGCCGGGAATTTCCAGCCGCTGTTCCCGGGCCGCCTGAAAGAGCAGCTCGGTCAGATGCAGCACATTGGAGACCCGCCGCTCCCCATCCGGAAATCCGATCAGCCGGGCCAGGGGGATAATGGACGAATTGGGGTCCCGGAAACCCAGTATCTGATTCATCATGGGAATCAGCCCCCGGAGGGTCCAGGTCACATGCCAGGCGCGGAATTGGACCGCCCAGTCGCCCCATTGGTCTTCATTTTGGCTCAGTTCCCAAACATCATGCGCGGTCAATCCAAACAGATCTGTGGTGATGGCGGCGGCGATCAGACGATGGTCTCCCGGATTGGCAACCGCTTTCAGGACAACCCGGAGCATTTGGCTTTCTTTGGAATCCCAGACACTGTCGGCGCTTTCCAGAACAGCGGGAATGGATACGGCCCGAAGCGCATCCTGCATGGCCTGAGCCTGACGGTTGGTTCTGACCAGAACCGCGATATCACCTGGCGTAACGGGCCGTGCGTCATCGTCCCCGACCCCGGACATGACTCCGAATTTCAGCAACCTGGCGATATCGGCGGCAATCTGGTCCGGCAAATGACGGCTCATCCAGTCTTTGGTAATCCGGCCGGTTTTCGGGTCAACAGTTGACCCAGCGGCACAGGTTTTGATGAATGTGATGGACAGGGGCGCAACCGGCTGGCCATTTTCCATCACTCCATGCGCCGGAAGCGCTGACGTATCCACTGGTGGCGACACCGGGTGAAATTGAATTTCGGAAAACAGAAATGGATTGGGCCGCATTTCAAACAGGGTATTGACCGCATCGATCAGGCCGGAATCCGAGCGCCAGTTGATCTGAAGGCTGTATGTCTGGCCCGAACCCTCCCCGACAGCCTTCAGATACGCAAAAATATCCGCACCCCGAAATCCGTAAATGGACTGTTTGGGATCTCCGATCATGAAAAACGGATTTCCGGAATTCCGGTAAAGGCGTTGAAAAATGCGGTACTGAATCGGGTCCGTGTCCTGAAATTCATCGATCAGGGCCGCAGGAAACCGGGTTTTAATCCGATCGGCCAAAACATCGCCCCCAGGCTGCTGCAATGCCCGATCCAGACGGGTAATCAGATCATCAAAAAATAAAATCCCCTGGCGGGCCTTCCGCCGTTCCAGTTCAATCCGTGAAAACGTCAGGCTGTCATGTTTGACCCTCAAAAACCAGTCAGATAATTGATTCAGGCTGTGAATCAGTTTGTCGCAACACGTAAAAAATTCATGCCGGGGTGGCTCTTTACCCTTTTTGGTTTTGGCCGCCAGCTCGCTGTCGGAGAGACGAATCAGCGCCTGCGGAACATCGATACCGATGGGCAGGGGCGGCTCGAGCCAGTCGGAAATGATCGTCTGCCATTCAGAAAGATACTCCGATTTGTAATATCGGGCATGAAGCGCCGGCAGTGACGTTTCGACATGTGACAGGATTTTTGCCTGATGATTGTGCCAGAGACTGCGAAGGCGCTGATAATGCGCCGTGATGCCCGCCAGCGGATTGGCGGAATCCGGCGGATCAGGAATGATGGCCATTTCCGGTTTTCGGCAAACCATGCGGCTGAGTTCGGTCAGTATTCCTGGTTCAATACGGTTTTGTAGCAGGGACTGAACCAGCAGCAGGGGCGCCGGATATACGGTTTTTGCCCAGAAATCGGCCGCGATTTCCTCAAAAAGCGCGTCGGATTCGGTTTGCAGGCGCGCATCGAACAGGATGTCGCTTTCAAAGGCATGGGTTTGAAGAATCTGGCTGCAGAACCCGTGAATGGTAAACACGGCGGCCTCGTCAAAGGTCATGATCGCCTGATAAAACCGGCGCCGGACCGTGTCGATGCCTGAAGCAGTTATCAGGCTGTTTATCAGGGGATCGGTGATATCCGTCTGATTCAGCAGTCCCAGGGCATCCCGAAGCCGGGTGCGGATCCGGTCCCGAAGCTCTGCCGTGGCCGCCTCGGTAAAGGTGACCACCAAAATCTGATCGATGCGATAGCCTTCTGCAATCAGACGCAGAAAAATCGATACAATCGCATGCGTTTTGCCGGTTCCGGCGCTGGCCTCGATGATATGGGTTCCGTTCAGGTTCAGTCGGGTGATGTCGAGTGTTGTCAAAATTAAGGCCTATGGTTTCTGGTATATCAATACCCGGTTGACGGAAAAGACATAATAACACAATTGTTGGCCACCTTCAAACGCAGTATCCGGATATTCCGGCCTTACGGATTTTGAACAGGATTTTCATTGGAATCGGTTTCAGTAGCTGGTAAACTGATTAAAGGCTGANNGGCTGAAGGGACCGCATTTCTGGCTACAGGCAAAGTTGCCAATCCATGGGCTATCGGCGTGACAGGCATTTTCACCCAAATCCAGGATAACGATTGCGTCCATTACCGTCCGTGCATGTCCATTTACGTCCATACGCGTCCATAAGCGGTTAACATTTTCGTGTACTTCATGTATTTCGTGGTAAAAAAGTCTTTTCAAGGAGGTCTGTCATGCCGTTAACCCGTTGGCGGATGCCGGGCGAAGACCAGATGATTTTCATTCTGATCTGTGTCAATGCCGGCATGTTCATTCTGTCAATTCTGCTCAATCCGTTTGCCACCCGATTCACCCTGAATCCTTTTTCCATGCTCTCGCCGGAAAACCAGAGCCTGATCCTTCTGGGGGCAACCGGAACCATTCCCATTGACCGGTTTCACCGGTGGTGGTCCCTGATCTCTGCCAGCTATCTTCATGGCGGACTGCTGCATATTCTGTTCAACATGGCGGCCCTCAAACAACTGGCCCCCCTGATTTTTCAGGGATTTGGAACCTGCCGCTTTATGACAATCTATACACTGGGCGGCATGGCCGGATTTCTGGCATCCTATCTGGCAGGTATTCCCCTGACCATCGGCGCATCCGCTGCGCTGTGCGCCCTGATGGGCGCAGGCATGGTGTTGGGAAAACGCATTGGCGGCTATTTTGGCAAAACCATCTTCCGGCAGATCAGCATATGGGCCATCAGTATTTTTGCATTTGGTCTGCTGGTTCCGGGAATCAACAACTGGGGACATGCCGGCGGCCTGCTTGGCGGAATTTTCCTGGCCTCGGTTCTGGGGCACCGGGCCCGGGTTCCGGATAATCCGGTAATTGTCCTGATGGGGTGGCTGTGCATCATCGCCACCAGTGTTATCCTGATTTATGCGGCGGTTACCGGGGTGATTTTCCGGGTGGCGGGGTAGGTTATTGAAGGATGAAAGATGAAGGATAAAGGATGAAAGATGAAAACGGACTGGCGCCTATTTTGATCCAGCCGCCAGAAAAGCCCAGAGCATGGCCAGTGTAATGCCTGCAATGGTCAAAAAAAGGGGCAACAGGCCAAAATGGGCCAGAATCGTCGTGGCCATGATCGGACCAATGGCATTTCCCACAAATCGACCGGAATTCAGAAATCCGATGGTGGTTCCCCCCCCTGCTTCGCAGGCAAATGTCGAGATGACAAGGGGAATGACTGATGCAATCATGCCTGTCTGCAGCATGCGAATGACGGTGAAACTATAGATGCCGGTGCAGAAATACAGCAGGATCTGCATGACCGATGCGGACAGACAGGCGATAACAATGAGCCGGGTCAGGCCAAATCGGCAGGCCAGAATGACCAGCAGATAATTGCCCAGAATTGCCGAAGCCGTATATGCCATCATGATGGTGCCGGCCGTGGTGATGGCCGCCTGTTCCGCAAGCTGAAAGTTTTCCAGAATGCGGGGCAGAATGCTGGGAAGAAACATGAGATGGACTGTCCCCATAATCGTAAGCCCCCATCCCCATAAAATTCCCCGCGTAAACGGCTTGCTCTTTTTGGCCGATTTGGGTTGTGGCGGAATGTCCCGGACGTAAATGTGACAAAATATCAGGGAAAACAGGATCACAAGCAGCGCAATGCCAAATGGGGCATGATAGCCGAAAAGTGCTACGGCATATGCCCCGATGGGCGGACCAACGAGTTGTCCGGCTGTCAGAGATATCTGGAATACACTCATATATCTCGGGATCTTGTCCCGGGGGGCGGATACGGCGATCAGCACGAGCCCGATGGTGGAGACGCCGCCAAGCATGCCCTGGATAAAACGGAGTGTGAGAAGCAGCGGCAGATGATCGATAAACCCCATGATGAAAAAGATGATGCCGTTGCAGAAAATACCGGTCTGGAAAAGGAGCTTGGGCCGGAAGCGTGTGGTCAGGCTTCCCCAGAAGGGCGCTGCGAACGCGGCAATCAGGGATGAACCGCCCATGATCAAGCCTGTCCACAGCATGGTTGTTTTCATGTCATATGTGCTGACCTTCAGGATGAAAAAGGGCATGAACGACATGATGCAATTGAAAGAAAAGGATATCCCGAACTGGGATATGGCGACGAAATAAAGCCCCCTGGCAGAGCTCCGGTCCGGTCCATGAGGATTATGGAAGATATCTGGCGACATCATGAATGGACATGTGTTTCCATCATATCCATCAGACTTCGGGTACAGGGTCCCGGCAACCCGTCACCCACAACCGTTTCATTGATTTTGACAACCGGGACAATGCCCTTGTTGGTTCCGGTAATAAACACCTCGTCCGCACACAGAAAATCGTTTAATGGAATATCCCGGATCATCACGGCGTATCGGGATGACGCCAGATTCAACACCATCTGGCGGGTGATTCCCTTCAGGACGCCCTCTCCGGGCGTGACCAGCGTACTGTTTTTAAACATGAAGACATTGGACGTGGTCCCTTCGCGGACCATTCCGGTTGAATCGACATAAACCGCTTCAACCGCATGCTGTTCCCTGGCCCGGGTCACGGCCACAGATGCCTGAGCGTAGTTGATGCTTTTGGCCCTGGTCATGGCCCGGTCGGTTTCCAGGGTAATGACCGCCACGCCCTGACTGTACCACCATTCGGGTTGAGACGGCAGCGGCGTCACCATGACAATGAGCCGGGAATTGCCCTCGGGTGTCATGAAATCCGAACTGGAGCCACCGGTCACGATGATGCGGATATTGGATTCCGCCTCGTGATTCCGGCTGAGGGTTTCCATGACAATGGCCGCAATATCATCCAGGGTCCAACGCAATGCCACACCAATCCGCTCCGCCGATGTTTTCAACCGCTCCAGATGTTCGGTCAATCCAAAGGGATTGCCCCCGAAGGTGCGAAGCAGCTCGAATGCCCCCAGCCCGCGCAGAAGGGCCAGATCCGTTACCGGGATGGTGGCCTCACTGGATGGCGCGTACTTTCCATCTACATAAAAAATGTTCACTGAATCTCCTGAATGATTGTCAAGACTGAAAATATCCCTCTCTTCATCCCCCGCCGTTATTTACCGTGAAAATGGTCAATCAGGTGCAAAGGGGCAGAGAGCCAATGGGACAAAGTTTAATCGGTACATGTCCTATCCCGGCTTTGGAAAGCCGGGATAGGATGGCTGGCCCATTTTCATTACTGGGGGTGAACATCTCGGAATAATTCATGATCGTTTACCGTG
>DFZE01000291.1:15590-15905 GCA_002382065.1 Desulfobacteraceae bacterium UBA4064 | reverse complement strand
CGCTGGCCCAGTCACGCTGTCTGACGTGTGGATTGGCATTGCGTTTTTTGCAGACATGAATCAGATCATAGGAAATACCCTGTTTATCCAGAAGAGGAAGCGAGCTTTCGGATTCCCCGTGAATGGGATAAATGGCCACGATCATGAAACCCGAGTTGCAGATGGATTGAAGCAGAGACTCCCAGGCGCTGCCCTCTGCATGATGAAACGTAAAAATCAACAGCCCATCGTCATCCAGATGATCATGACATTTCCGCCAGACTGCTGTCAGGCCTTCCGCGTAATCCGCGGCTGTTTTTCCCCGCGTGGGGTTTT
>DFZE01000291.1:0-15566 GCA_002382065.1 Desulfobacteraceae bacterium UBA4064 | reverse complement strand
CATAATTGACATTGCCTGAATAAGGGGGATCCGTGATGACCAAATCCGCTTTGGAGCGAATCCGATCCTGGGAGTTGCCACAAATCAGGTTTGATTCTGGAGAGATTTTTATGACTTCATTTCTTGTTTCAAAAATCAGTTTGATGCCGATAGGTTTTCTGTCATAGGGCAACAAACAGTATTCCTTGCCGGAGAGTATCTTTTCAAAATTATTGCAAAATGTTGAATGCCCGTATGATGTCCCCCATGGGTTATTTTCGGTAAATGTCATTTTTGGCTGATAATCATGCCGAGAGAAGATTCCCTGGGATTTGTTGCCGCCACTGATGGTGTATCGGCAAAACATGTTATTGCTTTCAAGGGTTGAAAAAAACCCGCTCAACAGCATCTCTCTCAAAACCGGATTCTCTTCCTCGCCAATGCCTTTCAGAAGCGTGCTTAAACACAGCAATTGCCGTGGATTGAACATTTGATGCCAATATTGATAATGATGTTCAAGCAATCGATGTGTTTCTTGGCCATCAGGTATTTCCCCTTTGGGATATAGCAACAAATTCTTTCTATTTTTCCATTGTTCTTCGGCCTTCTGGTAGGTTCGCAAATCAGCGGCATCAATTCTTTTGAAAAATTTTCCACGATTGTGATGAATATTGCACTCATGCCCGATTTTTTCAGTCCGGTCAGTGCTATCTCCATCCAGATCCCTTTCTTCAAGTGAAATTTTTCCAGCACAACGGGCGCAGTAGCCTTCGATTGCATAGGGTCGTACAGGTAAAAGTGCGTTTTGCCTTCTTATTGAATTGATTATAGTGTCGGGTGTACCACAAATCGGGCATTGAAATTTTCCTTTAGCCTTTATGTTACCCTTATTCTGGGAATATTCTTTTGTACATACCGGACAGGTGACCCGATCTGGAACCGAACCGCGGTATTGCCATATCGATAGGCAAAAGGGGCACAGAAGAACCGTAAGGGGCACTTTCTTTTTTTCAAATTTCGCCAGGGATTGTGCGCCGGAATAATCATTCTGTAAACACCAGGGACATTCCGCGCTGTGGCTGTAATGGTCAAAAACAGACCAGCGTTTGTTTGACCGACCGTTTCCAGAACCATCCCGTGAACTGGCGATCATCAGTGAGTCGTCGGCAATCAGAGAGGCCCGATCCATATCCAGATCATACACCTTTTTGCATATGCTGCATGCTCGATCCGGAATGTAGCGGATGGTTTGAGTTTTCATTGCGACAATGTAACTGGAGAAAAGCGGTACTTCTTTTTTGCAGGTGGGGTTGGTACAGACAGCCGATTTGACCCAGAAAGTATAGATGATATCTGCATCTGCCTTGTCGTCTCCGCAGCATGGACACCGGGTTTTATAATGGCTCAAAAGCTCTTCCCTGAGTGGTTTTCCGCTGTCGGTAATGCGATTTCCCAGTCGGTTGAAGGCGGATTTCAGTTCATCGATATCTACCGGAGCAACTTCGGTCTTGACAATAAACCATGCTACCGGATTCAGATCGATGCCTGTCACATGACAGCCAAGGCGGAGTGCTTCGACAATGGTCGTTCCCCCGCCCATGAACGGATCCAGAATTTTGATACCACTGGTCTCCGGATCATGGGTGTGATCATTGTAAAATTCCGCCATTATATTTGTACCAGAAGGCTTAATGGCGCCCAGAAGAATTGCCCGGAAAACGCAGGATGCCCTTCTGGCAAACCATTTGTGCATCTGATAGATGGGTTTGAAGGCGTTTCTTTCAGGAACAGCCAGCCGGTTTATTTCGACAATGGGAAATGATTCTTCAATGGCTCTTTTGGTCACGTCAGTCTGACTTTCTTATGTTTCCAGTTCAATCCAAGGGGTTATCATTTCCATCAATGAAAGACCGCCATGCTTGTATAAGCGGGTGGAAGCGGCACTGGTGGAGCGAGTTTTGACCCGACCCCTGATCAGGGCCACATTTCGGGATTTGTCGATTACCACATCATCACCAGGCGGCGGATTGGGATTGGCATTCAGGGATACAAACCGGTCATTTCCGAAATACTGGTTTAATGGTCCCAATTCCGATGAGTTTCTGGGAAAATCCATTCCGGTTCCCCAATACACATAGCCATGATCGCTGGTGATGATGATCTTTTTTTTGCTCGTGATTTGTTGAATCGTATTCATCCAGGCAGTTTCAAATATTGTATGAATATTGTGAAAGTGGTTTTCAAATCGGGCGCTGCTGTCGTTATAGGTTTCATCCGGAAAGCTGGACCAAACCAGAAGAGATGTGCGGGCATCGGTTTTGGATATGGGCTGGTTGATATTTCCCGAATAAATTGCCGAGATGTTTTTATGTTTCAACTCCTTGCGTGATGGCAACTGGGAAGCGGAGATGGCGCCGCACGGAAATTCTCTGTCAATATAGTCAAGGGTCTCGGATGGAATTGCGGCAAGGGACGTGTCGATACGAGTAATTTTTAAACCTGATTTTGAAGCCAGATTCAGAATCATGGGAATTTCACGCAGCGAAAGCCCATCAAATACCACAACTGCACAATCAGGATGAACAAGATGGGGCAACAGTCTTTTTCCC
Source organism: Desulfobacteraceae bacterium UBA4064 (assembly GCA_002382065.1). Taxonomy (GTDB): domain Bacteria; phylum Desulfobacterota; class Desulfobacteria; order Desulfobacterales; family Desulfatirhabdiaceae; genus UBA4064. The sequence continues at coordinate 12,978 of DFZE01000291.1, read as the reverse complement.
GGGTCAGGCTGGCCAAGAAATTCAAGGTACGTTCGATCTGCGGCAGCCGATAGAATCTGTTCAAAAAGATTGACCGCATCTTCACCCCGGTTCAGGAATGCCAGAGGGTTTTTATGATCATACCTATCCGGCCGCCAGACATCATTCAGCAGCCAATCAGCCACCCAAGGCAACCGGGGGCCTATTTGTGCCAATTTTTCGATAATCGACCGGTCGAGATGATTCATGAATACTCCAATCCATACGATTCAAGTTACATGATACCCCCACCAGCTTAAATCATTCGGTCCATATAATACTGGGGATCACGATGGAGATGGGCAACTGCCGTTATCAGAATTTGACCCGGTTCCGCAACATACAATATCGCATAAGGAAAATGCTTCACAAGAAAACGTCTTGTTCTCCTTCCAACTTGCGTCCAGGCTTCCGGCATGAATTTGATCTTTTCAATCGCAGAATCAACTTCCTCACAAAACTGAAAACCCAGCCCGGGTAACTGATAGTTGTAATACAATATTGCATCATCCAATTCAGCTGTTGCCTGGGACAGATATCGTATTCTCATGATGGGTTATACCGTTTTTTTATGGTTTCCCAATCAATCGCCTCAACTTCCCCCCGCTGATAGGCCTCATATCTGGCTTCGGATTCGGCGACCCATTTTTTTTCAATATCCGGATCAGGTTTGTCCAAGCTGCACAGAATGGCCTCAACCAACTGTATTCGTTCTACTGGTTTCAGGCATGCGGCTTTTTCAGCCAGTTGTTTTAATGTTTCCATAACTTTCCTCGATTCCGGTTGTAATTCATGAAAAACGTTTACAAAAATGGACAGGCTTCCATTAACTACGTTTAGCACTCACACGATGCTGTGTGTCGAAATCCGGCAACTGGAAACCCGTTTGCTGAACTTCGAACAGATCATTATTCGGTTTCTACAGACAAATCCAAGGCATACTCGGCATCAGGAATCATCGGCAAAGATTCAATCTGTGTTTCAATCTGAGCTTTTGTGAATTGTCCTGTTTTGCTAATAGTGATTTCGGCCATCACATCCCCCTGGCCACTCATTGCCCCCCGAAGGCTGGAAGGCAATGAACTGATGTCGCCAATATTGCACTGCTGATAGAATATCTGATAGCTGGCCCGGGCAATCACACCATTTTCAAACTCCTGCAGACGAAATGCGGTTTGTTGCCTCAGCATGTTGATGCTGTTTTGTGGAGCTATTCTGATCTGAACTGTTTCTGCAACCGGTTGTTGACAAATGCATGGATTTTGAAGGCAAACTGAACAAACCGTTTCAATTGACTGACACTGACAAGGGTTTTGATGACAAACCGAACAGATATGTGGTCTGCACTGGCAGGGAGACTGTCTGCATATTTGACAAAAAGCAGGCGGTGGCGGGCTTTCAAATGGGGGCGTTATTTTGGCTTTCAGTAATTCCGTTTCATTGATACCCGGATTGATGTGACAGTAATTCCCTGCACCATGTTGGATTCCAATCAAACCATCCTTGCATAGACTTCGAATGGCACTGGAAACAGAAGTGACATGAACTGGTACCGGGAAGCCCAGTGTCGAGCGATATTCCAAGTCAATTTCTTTTACCAATCTGTCAGTGATCTCTTCGAGTCTGCTCTCCAGGTGATTTTTGAATGTCAGGGTCGGAAAATAGTCTTGGCTCAGTTTTTCAAGGATATTGTCTTTGGAAAAATCCGCGGGCAATGGCTCCAGTTCTATTTGATCTTCCGCCACCATGCTGCCATAACACTCCCAATTCACCAATACCAGGCCTGCCTTTTTAATCCGTTCAAGAATATAAGATTGATCGGATCGGGCAATGCGATCATATTCAGACGCCCTGGCAGGTTTGGTGACACTGTTGTTCAGCTCTTTGGCAGCCAAAATTCGTTTGGACCATTTGAGAAGGTCTTTGTCTGCAGCCAATTGAAAATGGTTGTCTTTGGGTTCCAATAGAAGAATCAGGTTTCGTTGGGTCTGTCCGAAATAAATGTCATGACGCTCTTCCTGGGTCAACCTTCGGCCGGCAAATAGATAGCGGGGTCGATTTTTGTCTGCCTGATTCAGAGATTCTTTCACCTGTTCGGTCGAATCATAAACACATACATTTTCAGTTTGCCGAAACAATTCATTTTTCAGCAAATCATACAGCTTGTCGCGTGCAGCAGCATCTGAATACTGGGTGGACTTGAATTCAATTTTGGCTTCCGGATTTTCCTCCAGATCAAAATAATACCTTCCTTCCTGACACCAGAAATAAGTGGCATATTTTTGAAATGCCATCAGGGAGTGTTCAAGTGTATTGATACTGATGGAAGGGGTCAGAATATCCTGAACAAGCTGATCATGGGTGATACCCATATTACCACCCATACCCGTGATTGTATAAATGAGTGCTGCCGGTGCAATTTTTTCGGATAATGCGGCTTTGGTTTTCAAATCATTCATATTCTCGATCGCTCGATTGATCAGATCGCCACTGGGGTCCAGATCTTTCAGCATGATGGTCGTGGGTTTGTCTGACAGGCAAATATCGGCCGGTGTAACAATATCAAGGCGGTCATGCGTCAGGCGTACCAGATTGCCCAAAAAGGACAAAGCGCCGCGAACGTTCTGAAATCCTCCTCGGGATGGAATTTTTTTCAGAAGAATATCCAGTAGCGATGGCGAAAATGGATATGAAATCTGAAACAGCCTCCTCTGCTCCTCAATGTCGAATGGCACATGTTTTTGCCATATCTGAAGGTAGCTGTCGATCACCGGTAACATCAGGGATTTGTTGAATGACCGGTAATTGCTGAATAAACGGTGCAGCAGTATATTGCTTTGATCGGTGTTTTCGTCAAACTGAACCACACATCGGGGTACGCGCTTCAATGTGCTGCCAGGCTCCTCCCGGTCACTGTATATACTGGCAAATATCGTGATTTGTCTGGACCGGTTGCTGAATTCCGAAATCATCTGCAGAAAAGCAATGTTTTGGGCAACCAGCGACGGGTCATTAATCACCTTTATCCCTTGCTCCAATTCATCAAAAATCAGAACGATTTGCCGGTTCCCCAAAGCCGTTTGAAGATCAGGCAGTTTGGGATGGGTCTTGCCTTTTGGGGTTGGAACACCCAGCTTTGAAAAAATCATCTCCCACAGCGAATCATGGGGCTCGTCCGTAAATTTGTTGACTATGACTGTTGCATCGCTCGGTATACTGCATGAAAAACCGTTTTGACGGAGCCAGTTTTGTGCAATATGCGGATTGTTCAGCAGATGATAAACCGTCAGCAGGAGGTGGGACTTGCCGCTGCCTTTCAGACCTTCAAACAAAAACAGACCGGCACCGGGCTTTGTCGATGAGAACCTGAAGTTGATTTGTTCGATAACCTTGGCAATATCTGAAGTTGGATAGGTCAAATCCAAGAAATCGGCGGGACGGGCTTCCAGTCTGGCACCGGTTGAGTCTTTCAAATTGGCCAGATCGATGATTCCTTCTATTTCTTCAGAAAGAACCTCCGGACGTGGTTTTAGAAATGCCTGATAGCTCATGTAGATGCCTTTCCTTGATCAGTACAACCAATTGCGAACCGAAAGACTGTTTTAAAGGAAGAGATTAAAATGGCAAACCTGCAAATTTAGAATTACAGCCCCCAATCGGCAGGCTGATTATTCTGTAGTGTTTTATCAATATGGTCAATGAATTCTTTGGCTACGCGACATGATTCTTCTGCCTCGGACTTGGTAAATGTTGTTCCTTGATGCGCCGCTTTGTGTCGTCTTTTTATATGGTCCTTATAGCTTTGCCAAAAGCTGGCTTGGCCAATATCGTCTTTTGATAGTGCCTTGTAGATATCTTTGGCTTTTTCATTTTTGAGATTGGTGTAATTAAAGACAGCATTGGTCACCGAATGGTACAGATAATCTATCTTGTTGAAACTGAAAAGCAGGATAAAAGCCCGTTCAACACAAAGCTCACAGGCCACCTGAGCAAGAATGATGGCCAAGGAATACTCGTTTCTGTTTACAGCCTCGTTGGCCTTCTTGAGAAGCATTTCATGTTGATGGAGAGCCACCGCTTCAATCCGAGCCATCGGAACTTTACATTCAACTGAGGCAACGATATCATCACTTCCGGAAACTGCTTTATCGTTCAATGTTTCCAATTCCTTACAGTTTTAATTGGTATTGGGTTATCCATTCAGATCATCGCGTTTTCAAGGAGGGCAGTTGTTTTTTTTATGGCATCCATCGGGGCAGAATCGATCTTCCCCAGTAGATAGGCATTATATCATCATATCCCTTAATGCGCCCAGCCAACAATTCGTTCTTTACAACACTCGGTTTCCATATTTCATTGAACAAACATGGAAGCCAATCAATTCCTCCAATTCGATAAAGATAAAGCAGCGGCGATGTATTGCTGATGACGTCAGTCATGTTTACCTCTTTCCAAATCATTTAATTCAGAAACAAGAGGAAATACCTTGTAACGATGGAGGCTAAGCAGGAACTCCACTCTGGGCATCCCTGCAAGTTCGGCTGCGCGCCCGGAGGAAAGCCTGCCCATTTCAAACAGTTTGACTGCTGCCAATATGCGCAGTTCACGCCCAAAGGTCACACTGTCTGTTTTTTCAGCCAGCAAAACCTTTTCAGGAATTTCAATCATAACTTGCTGAAGCGTCATTGTTTGCTCCTTTGTCATTCTGCAGGATAAAGATCATCAAAATCCAGCAGCCTGGCTGTACCCTGATTAACTGCGTTCATCCGATTTCTGACTTCGGCAATCCAGGATTTTCGGATATCCTCGTTGGACGGTTCATATCGTGCCCGAATCGTTTCCCAGTCAATCACCTCAACCTCCCCCCGCAGATAAGCCGCATACCGGTCGGATTCGGCAACCCACGCTTTTTCAATTTCCGGGTCAGGTTGATGCAGACTGGATAAAATTGCCTCGACCAGCCGAATCCGGTCTGCCGGTTGCAGACACAGGGCTTTTTCTGTCAGTTGTCTGAGGGTTTCCATTTATTCCGACTCCTGTCATATCGCATAAAAAGGGCTTTCCGGGAACAAACGTGCCCCATGAAGAACGGTCAATATTTCAATGGTGTCAATTTTGATACGATGTTTCGTCGGGAAGGTCATCCAGCAAAATTTTCGCTTCCTGAATCAACGCCTGTTTGTTCATTTGTCGCCTCATTTTTCAAATTCTTCAGATTCATGACATATATTCCTCAAAATCCTTTAGGTGCTTATCATCTTCAATCAGCACCTGCAGAATTCCCGCATAGATCCACTTGACCAGACGAACGTGTACATCAATTGCCTGAAAGGTCTTTTTCCAGGTCCTCAACGTTTCCGAACATCGCACGTTTTTCCCTTACAGATGCAAGCGATTCACTGGCATTTGCCGCAATCTCTTCACGCCGATCTTCAGCCAACCTCCGTCGCAGGATCTCAATCATTTCTTCACGCGCGTCAAGGGGTAACGAGTCAACAGCATCAAGCGCTTTTTGAAATGTTGTTACCGGATTCGTTAATTTGCTTTGAAGGCGGCGGATTCACTCCCAACAGTTTTTACCCTCTTTTCAATGACCGCCAGGATCTTTTCAATTATCGGCAACGATCCATATGCCTTCCGAAAGTCATCCGCCAGCTTTTGCGCCGTCGGCATGACCGATGCACCCATGTCCTGCAATGTCTTTATAACCAGTCCGGGCTTGATTGTAATCGCATCACCGAACCGCTCCCAGTGCCTGCGCTGGATCCAGGATGGTCGATTTTCCCCACCGATCCTCATGGCCTGTTTTTCCGTTAAATCCGGATAGACCTGTGTGCAGATCAAATCATAAAAGGGGGCAAGGCAAGGCCCCCGGGTGGTAAAGAGCATGGCCAAATTTTTTGCGTGGGCATCCGCATTGCCGATCAGGAAATTGAAAATCGTCCAATGCAAAAGAGCCATACGATCGGCCGCCGGCCGGATGCTCTTTTCATACAGGAGGTCAAAGCACTGCGCCAAAGCAGGGCCGCCTTCACTTTCATATTTCTGTTCGGGGAGAAACCCGAGGGCCTGGCAGAAGTCCTCCTGATGGATGCGCATGAGACGTCCGTCCCTGTCCGGTCTGCGGTCATAGCGGGCGATGATGAAGAGCTGATCAAGGCCCTGACGAATCGTCACCGGTGAAACCGGCAATCCCATCCGTTGCGCAAGCGTCATACAGAAGGCTTCATTTCCAACTGTATCCTCCAGATCCTTGATGGGGGGTTTCAGTATGTGGCTGCTTGGCGCATTTCCCGAAGCAATGAAGATTCGGTTATTTTCTATAAATACCGGTAGTTTGTTTTGTGCTCCGGCCAGGGAGAGGCGCATGCCTTCCATTCCGGCCATCAGCGGCCTTCGAGGCAGGTCGGTGATGACCTTGTGCAATTCCTCTTCGTTCAGTTCACGATAACCGGGTTCCACAGCGGGTGTTTCGCCTGAAGGCATCACGGATACCGCTCCGGCGCATTCTCCTCCGATGCTGTTTAACATGGCAAAGTCATTGTTTTCGGAAATCCGCAAGCGTTGCGCGATGATCCATTTGATGTTCGCCTCCGGCAGCAGGTTCGAAAAAAAAGGCCGGGAAAGATCGTCAGGATATGGCTCTGCCTGCAAAGGGAGGTGAAGCGACAACGGTACAGAGCCCTGCCGTTCGATCCATGCCGCATCGTATTGGAAGACAAAGCGTCTTTTTTCATCCAGCCAGAGCCGTCCGATCTTTTGCTCCTGAAAATACACGTCCAGCCCGGGATTATCTTTGGCAAGGCGGCTATTCATTCGGCCAGCTCCTTGCTTCGACGGTCATATCGAGCCCCAGCGCCGTCAGCACCTTCAGGACTTTTCCGATCTGCATGGTTTGTTTGCCATTTTCAAGGTCGGACATGAACCGGTACCCGACGCCGCATAAGGCGGCCGCTTCTGCAAGGGTCAGGCCGTCTTCCTTGCGTTTGTTCCTGATAGCCGTGCCGATTTGCGCTACCGTTACCACCCTGTTTTTCAATGGATTCTCCTTTATTCCTTTTCGGGAATAATACGTGTCCCTGTATATGCCGTCAAGAATATTATTCCCGAAAGGGTATAATATTGGGGACAGATCCTTTTTGGGTTCCAATGTTACCGATCGGGATTATTTTTTGGCCTTGAGTCAAAGAATCAGGGCATCCATTCTAAAAGTTTCGGGCACTTGCAGGATAAGGCAGTCGGAAACAAATAAATCCGTCGCAATCCAGTGGATTTATTTATTTCCGACTGCCTTACATCATCCAACGATGCTTCGACCGGAAGGTCACCCATCAATATTTCCGATTCCTGAATCAACGCCTGTTTGTTCATGTGTCGCCTCACGCCCCAAATTCGTTGTTCGGGACAAGGTGTCTTCAAGCATTTTCAGATAGGCCTTGTTCATCTCCAGATCGCGGTGCCGGGTTTTTTCCCGGATTTCCACTGATCTTCTGGTCAATTTGATGGCGTTCTCCAGGTCTCCTTTTTGCGCATATGTAAACGCCATCTTCAAGCAGGTTTCTGATTCGCCAGGCAGATTGCCGATTTCCCCAAAAATGGCAAGGCTTTCTTCCAACACCTTCAGAGCCTCATCATACCGACCCCATCCCGTATAGATTTGAGACATATTGCTGAGAACCTTGCCTTCACCGAACCGGTCACCAATCTCCAGACAAATGGCAAGGCTTTCCTCCAATGCCTTCAAGGCTTCCCCGTGTTGCCCCCTGACGTAGTAAATTGCAGAAATGTTATTGAGAATCGGCCCTTCCCCGGACCGAATTCCGGTTTCCCTCTGGATGACAAGGCTGTCCTTCAAACACTGGAGTGCTTCATCATGGCGTTGCTGAAGAAAAAAAATTTCGGACATGTTATTGAGAATCTCGCCCTCACCCAGGTGATCACCGGTCTTTCTGCGGATCGCANNCCATCATTTTCAGCGCTTCTTCATTTTTTCCCCAGGCTTTATAAATTTGGGAGATATTGTGAAGAGCCGACCCTTCTCCCGACCGATCACCGATCTTTCGTTGGATGGCGAGACAATTGTGGTAGTGGTTCAGGGCATCCGGAAAATCTCTGTCTTTTTGCAAAGAAAAACCCAATTCATGCTCCAGATCGGCCTGCAAACGGGAGGAATCTGAAGAAATCAGTTGAAGTCCCGCCATCGCTGCTTCAGCGGCAAGTGAAGGGGAATGTCGATAACTGAGCCAGCGGCTGAGATCCAGAAAAAGAGCGGCCTTTTCTTCCGGATTGGGTGTCTGATCGATAAGGGAATGGACGTTTTCGATATGCGTTTTAATCGTTGAGCGATTAGCTTCGGGCATTTGGATTTTCTGAAATTGATCCACTTTCCGCCAGAGGGATTTCCCCGGCTCGGGCGCTCCTTCCAGCCAGTAGGTATGGTGACGAAAGTCCCACAGGTCTCCGGCTCCCGAGATAAAGCTTTCTGCTTCCGCAGTGTGGAGAAATAGGATAAAACGGAGACGGTCGCTGGCAAGACGATCGCGGTGGAGATTCAGGTATTCCAAAAAATATGGGTCCGGGGTTGCCGAACCGGAAATGCAGGGAAACCCGGAGATGATCGAAAGGGTTTTGGATCGATCAACTGTCGCAAGGAGCCCGTAAAGTTTTCCGGCGCCATGCTCAGGTCTGTGGGCAGGGTCAAATGTCCGGGCAGTTAAACCCGCATCCCGCAAAGCTTCCTGCATCGCTCTGATGAATGCAAATTTTGCTGATTCGTGTTCATAATAAACAATCAGAAAAAGAGGTTGGTCGCTATTGATGGCGCGACGGGTACGATCGGCAATGTCGTGCGCGATGCGTGCTTCAGCAGAAGTCTGATCCGTCTGTGTCATGAGCATGGCAGATCTCTGATATATGGCTTCAGCATGTGACGCAAGTCAAGCCACAAATCACCGTTTTCATATTCGACCACAGCCCGTGACTGAAGATACGGTTCAACGCCGTCCAACCAGCCCTGGGCGCTTTCCATCACTTTCTTTAGGATGGATATGGCTTCGCCACGAATGATCGGTTGATATTCCTTTTTTACCAGATTATAAACCTGGCGGACATCCCCCATCTCGATTCGTTTGGCGTCCCGGATTTGGGCAAAATAGGATGCCTCATGGATGGCCCGTGCAGTTTCCCTGAACAGTCCGCCACCGATACGCAGCAGTTCATCCAGAACGTCCTCGCTGAAAACCGCGGACAGGTCTTTCAACCGTTTTTCCACAAATCGGCGCATGACCCGGAATCCTTCATGATCTTTGCAGAGCGGCGGACGTTCAAGCCGTTTGTTTTCCATTCCGTATAGGCGAATGGCCGAAAATGCGAACATCTCATCTGTTGGAATTCGACTGCCGGGGAGTCCCCGGAAATAAACGGGTACGGTATAGATGATGGAGAAGCGGGGCTGAACCAATGTGTCGTAGTTCTCCTGAAAAAGCCTGGAATGCATTTCCCGGTGGGCAGTGGACTCCCCCTTTTCCAGATCATCGATGACCACAAGCAGCTTTTTGCCGGTCCGGTTTTTTAACTCCTGGGCCATACGGTTGAGAATACCGATCAAATCCTGAATACGCGGCTCCATCTTCAGCTTCTCCTCACGCTTCCACTCTCGCCGCATTCCAAGATGCGCTTTGAAAAAAGCCAGCCAGGCATTCCCCGTTGCACCAACTTCAGCTTTCAGCGATTCATCTTTTACAAATGAGGTAACAACCTCTTTTCCCCAATCGTTCAGTTCATTTGCCAGAGATTCGGGTATCCCCAGTTTCAACCTGTTTTCCACCAGTGAAAGACCCATTTCAACCAGCAATGCGTCGTGCGTTAGATGGACCACTTCACTGCCAAAATCCTGTGCGGTCAGAAACAGGGTAAAAAACTTTTCATGAATTTCCTCATCCAGGCAGAGTCGTTACAACTCGGTCGTTTTGCCGCTCCCCCGATGTCCGCAGAGAAAAGCATGAAGGTCTGCCGCCATATGTTTCAGCTTGAAAGCCAGATTCTGCAGCTTTGGATCGATTCTGGGTATGTAAAATTCAGTGGTTGGATCGACGGCCCGTGTTGGATCGAAAACTTCCCAAACCTCATTCAGCGTGGTTGCTGGAGTAAGGGGAGGGAAATGAAAGTCGTTGCATGGCGTGTTGTTCATTATCTGCAAAGCTCCGAAGTGTAATGGTGTGAACACGGACAAATAAAGCAGCAGTAAGCGTGAGTGGTCAGGCAAGATTTATCAGACCGTATGGTGTCCGTCAATATCATGATCCATCTGTGAGAGCCAGTTTGACAATTCATTTGAAATCTTTGCGTCTTTGCGGTGATAAAATTTTAAGGAATAACAGTTTGTGGCCGAAGCGATGATCAAGGTCCGGTTTTCATCTATCCGATTCCTTTCAAGCAACAACCCCATTTCTGCGATATTCAAAAAAAGGGCTTTCCAATCCGTTGGCGCAGCAATGATTCTGGATATAGGCCTTCAGGAAACACCATTTTTATTGAACTGGGCGCTGCGTTATCTTGGGGTGTGAGATAAAGGCAGTATCGATTTGGATACACTTTGCTTGATCGCAATCGCTTCACCGAACCGCTCCCAATGCTTGCGTTATATCCAGGATGGTCGATTTTCCCCACCGATTCTCATGGCCCGTTTTTCCGTTAAATCCGGATAGACCTGCATGCAGATCCTTTGGCAAGATGGCTATTCATTCGGCCAGTTCCTTGCTTCGATGGTCATTTCGGGCGCTTGCAAGATATATGTTGAATGGTCAAGCATGGATGACCCCAATTCCACACCCGTTACGCAACGTCCCCATCCTGAGTCCGGATAAAAATTGTAAAACGAATTGACAATTAACATAAATCTAAATAAAGGATACTGTATGATCCCACGAGATGCCGAAAAAACCATCGACAAACAGATGCGGGGCTTTCCGATTATTACCATTACCGGTCCGCGACAGTCCGGCAAAACCACTCTGGCCAGGGCGATCTTCTCTGACAGGCCGTATTTCTCACTGGAAGACCCCGATATTCGGCAACTGGCCCATGACGATCCCAGGGGCTTTCTGGGCCGGATGCCCGACGGCGCAGTTCTGGACGAAGTACAGCGCGCGCCGGACATTCTTTCTTATCTGCAGACACATGTGGACAAAATCGGCCGCATGGGATTATTCATTCTGACCGGCTCGCAAAATTTTGGTTTGATGTCGGGAATTACTCAATCATTGGCTGGCCGTACCGCATTTATAGAGCTGCTGCCCTTTGCGATTTCCGAGCTGGACCGTGGTGGAGTCACCCCGCCGGATATGGATGCCATGCTTTTCACCGGCGGTTACCCCCCGCTGTATGACCGGGACCTGCCTCCGGATGTATGGTTTCCCGCTTATGTCACAGCCTATATCGAACGCGATGTCCGTCAGCTTCTCAATATCCAGGACTTGGATACATTCCAGCGATTCATAAGATTCTGCGCCGGTCGCAGTGGTCAGTTGCTAAACCTTTCCTCGCTGGCCGCCGACTGCGGCATCACCCACAATACGGCCAAAGCCTGGATTTCAACATTGGAGGCCAGCTACATATTGTTCATGTTGCGCCCTCATCATGCCAACTTTAACAAAAGACTGGTCAAAACCCCCAAACTCTATTTTTATGATACCGGATTGCTCTGCTGGCTGCTGGGCATTCGGGAAGCCGATCAACTGGCGACCCACCCGCTTCGCGGCAGCATTTTTGAAACATTTGTTGTTTCAGAATTCATGAAAGCCCGTTTCAACCGACCGCACAACGTCGAATTGTATTTCTGGCGGGACAGCAACGGCAACGAGATCGACCTTGTTGTCGATTTCGGCGGAAAACTGATGCCCATCGAGATCAAGTCTGGCCAGACTATCAATCGTGATTTTTTCACTGGCCTGGAACGCTGGACGGCACTGGCTGGCAGAGATGCTTTTTCACCAACTCTTGTTTATGGCGGTGCTGAAACCATGATCCGCAAAGAAGTCCGAATTTTGAACTGGCGCACTGTCCAAACCGCCTTTGACAATTTACCGGTCTGACATACTTTCGTTCCAGTCTTTTCAAGTCGGTCGTTTTGCCGCTCCTTCGATGTCCGCAGAGAAAAGCATGAAGGTCAGCCGCCATATGTTTCAACTTGAAAGCCCAATTCTGCAGCATTGAATCGATTGTGCACGTTCAAAACACACCCAGACGGCTGCTCCGGAAAAACAGATGACAGATTCAAAAACCCCCATCGCCGGCATAATCCTGGCAGCAGGCATGTCTTCCCGACTGGGGAGCGCCAAACAACTGGTTCGGGCGCGTGGGCAGGTTCTCCTCGACAAAATCCTGGATGAGGCGCTGGCATCCCGCCTGGATCGGATTGTTCTGGTGCTGGGGCATCAGGCGGCTGAGATATCCGCTGCCCTGAAAGTTCGGGAAAACCATGACCGGCTGCATATTCTGGTCAATCCGGCCTACCGCGACGGGATGAGCACATCACTCCGGATCGGGGCCGGAAGCGTGCAGAACCGTTTTTCTGCAATCATGGTCCTTCTTGGAGATCAGCCCTTTGTCAGAGCATATCTGATCAACCTGCTCATTGATCTGTTCCGGTCTTCGGAAAAGGATATCTGTGTGCCGGTCTGCCGGGGCAGAGGAGGGCCTCCGGTCATCATCGGCCGACGATTCTATTCGGCCGTGATGTCAACAACCGGTGACATTGGCGCCAGGGATATCCTGAAATCGAATCCCGAGAGTATTCTTGACGTTGAAATTCCCGACCCGAAAATCTTTTTTGACGTGGACACCCGGGATGACATCGATCGGATGCAATCCCTCATTTCCCAAATGATCTGACTGCCCCGCTTTCCCGCTATACACATCGCTTCCTTCAGCCCCATTATATAGCGCCTGAACGGAAAACTT